>CAZFWQ010000401.1:0-3452 GCA_964522755.1 uncultured Oscillospiraceae bacterium
GATTATGCGGACTTCCTGATTATGCGGAGTAGAACTGATCTGCGAACTAATTAAGAACCTGTTCACTCCGCATAATCATGTGGATGCAAGCTGGTCTTTTGGGCCAGCAATTCAGGCATCAGGAGGCATTCACATGTTGGAGTTCTACTTCTCAAAGGAGGCAATGCAAGCAATGATGGCCGTCCGCAATCTTCTCGCGGAGTGCATTACGGAGACGGCACATCGGTTTCATGAGGAAGGCTATCAATTTGAGTATACGAGAGGCTATTTGCAGGCCATAATGCGTTTTGGCGACTGGTTACAGCAGAAGGAACTTGCACTCTGGCAGGTGACACCTGTCCATGCAAGCGAATTTCTTTCCAGTTTCGACCCACCCGAATTTTCCGACCAGCACCATAGGGCACACAGAAGACAGCCGCTGTTTGCAGCCGTCAGAGGCGTCATGTCTTGGATCAATGAGCATCATGCGCCGATAGTAAGCGCAAGTCCCATGCAAGTTGCGGTGGAGCAGTATACTGATCACTTGCGTCGCAACCGGGGGTTGTGCGAAGGGAGCATTTCCCTGCACCGCCGAGGATTACAAGTCGCTCTGAACGCCTTTTTCGAAGAGGGAGAGGTTTGTTTCACCGAGATCACAACCGAATGTATTCATGCCTATATTGATGACATGCCGCGCACACGTCGAGACAGCGCACGCCATAATGCCTGCACCGCCCTTCGTGGGTACTTCAGATTCCTGGAGATGCAAGGGATTGCGACCAAGCATCTGAGCGCCGGAGTGCCGATACTGCCATCTTGGCGCGCTGCATTGTCACCCATCGTGCTGACCCAAGATGATGTGACCACGCTACTCGACTCCATCGACCGAACCACGGCCTGTGGTAAACGTGAGCATGCCGTTATCTTGTGCTTGTACGATTTAGGCATGCGGATTGGGGATGTCGCCCGGTTGTCTCTTGATGACATTGATTGGCAGCAGGGCACAATACGCATCGCTAACCATAAACAGGATCGTCCTTATCATTTGCCTTTACCACAACGCGTCGGCGATGCGCTGGCGGAGTATCTGATCCACGGCCGCCCTTCATCACTATCACGTACAGTATTTGTGCGTCATACGCATCCGGTAGGGCTTCCGATCATGACGCACGCTCTAAAGCGAGCTATCAACCGCATTTGGGAGCGCTCTCCGTTACACGGCATCTTCTCGGGAACCCACATCCTGCGTCATAGTGCGGCCACACGAATGAAACAACAAGGTGTGCCACTCAAATCTATTGCCGACGTATTAGGTCATCGTTCACTCCAAACCACTGTGCTGTATGCACAGGTGGATCTCCCTGCGTTACGCAATACGGCGCAAGCCTGGCCGGGAGGGCAATCATGAGCAGACAACAAGGAATATCCATGCTGGACTACGTCAACCAGTACCTGACCCATAAACGCGGTTTAGGCTATAAGCTCGGTACTGAAAGTTATCTGCTGCGCACATTTGCCGAGTATGCCGATAATCAGTCACTCGGGCAGCCTCTGACGGTGGCGTTGGCCATAAGCTGGGCGACCGCACCGCAGAATGCAAGTCGGCTCTATCATGCCAAACGCCTTGACGCAGTGCGATCCTTTGCCCGATACTTGGCGACATTTGTGCCAGGCACTCAAATCCCGCCGGGAGGCATCCTTGGCCCAAGCTACGCGCGGATCACTCCGCATATCTATACGGATGAGGAGATTGCTGCCCTCATCACGACAGCTGAGAATCTGCGTCCATTTGCTCACCGAGCCAAGACCAATCCCCTCAGGAACATGACCATCATTGGCCTTCTTGCATGTACAGGCATGCGCATTGGTGAAGCCTTAGCTTTGGAGGATCGAGACGTCGATCTCACACAAGGGATTATTACCATCCATAGAAGCAAGAATCTCCCGATGCGCCTGGTGCCGATTACAGAAAGTGCTGTCACACACCTGCGGCAGTATCAGGTAGAGCGTGATCAATGCTTTGGCCCAGTGCCTGCTACATACGCCTTCTTCCTCTCATGCTATGGAGAACAGTTGACGCACAGCTCATTCTTCGCGGCCTTCGATACGATTCGCAAAAGAGCAGGACTACCCCTGAATCCTGCGACGGGACAGCCTCCACGTATCCATGATTTGAGACATTCCTTTGCCTGCCGACACCTGTTGCGCGCATATCGAGAAGGATGTGACATCGATACGGCTATTCATGAATTATCGATCTATCTGGGGCACGCCTCTCTGAGAGCCACATACTGGTATCTAACCGGTATCCCCATCCTCTTCGACGAATGCATGAAACGCTTTGAGGCCAACGCGGGACAGCACGGAAGAGGGAGGACAATATGACAATCAATACGCCCAATCTTCCGCGCTATGTCAAGCTGTTCTTTGCAGAATATATGCCGACACAGCGTAGCTGCAGTCCAAATACCATCAACTCTTATAATTACGCTTTTCGCTTGTTCCTCGGATATCTTCGGGACCATCGGCAGATCGCGCCATCCTCCATTACGGTGAGAGATCTTAGCGCTGCCAACGTACTGGACTTCCTCAATAACATCCAGGAGACCCGGCGAAACGGCGCTGCCACCCGCAATGCGCGTCTGGCGGCGATTCGAGCGTTTGTGCAGTATTTGCTCATGATGGAACCCACGCTCGCCTGCGATCTCCAGGCCATACTAGCAATCCCTGTGAAACGGGCCTCTCGGCGGGTGCTCGACTTCCTGACAAATGATGAGCTAGGCGTCTTATTGGGCGCGCCGGATGAGGACTCATGGAGCGGCAAGCGGGATCGTATCCTCTTCACGGTCATGTATAATGTCGGCGCACGCGTCTCTGAAATCATTGCTGTGAAGGTTGCGGATGTCACGCTGCACCCGAGCGGTACATTGCATCTTTATGGTAAGGGGCGAAAGGAGCGAGTATTGCCGCTGTGGAGTAGCACGATGAATCTCCTGCGGACTTGGATCATGGCCAACCGACTTCAGGCGGGGGACGTGCTGTTCGCAAATGCGCGTGGTCTTCCGATGACACGGTCAGGTGTCGAGAAGCGCCTGCAGGAAGCGATGCGAGTCGCGAGTGACCAATGTCCATCTCTTTTGAATAAACACGTCTCGCCTCATACCATCCGCCATACCACAGCGATGCATCTGCTGCAATCCGGTGTGGATATCACACTCATCGCCCTCTGGCTAGGTCACGAAAGCATAGAAACAACGCATATCTATATGACCACTGACTTGGCCATGAAGCAGCAGGCATTGGAATCATTACAGCCTCCATCGCAGGGCGGATTCCGATTCCGACCGACTGATGAATTACTGGCATTCCTGGAATCGCTGTAAACCCCACCTGATTATGCGGAGCAAAACTGCTTTCTCGCTATTCACCCGGTGAAGTTACTCCGCATAATCAGGAAGTCCGCATAATCGACC
>CAZFWQ010000402.1:0-3441 GCA_964522755.1 uncultured Oscillospiraceae bacterium
TTGTCGAGAAACAAGAAGTGCCAGTCCAATGTGGAGGAAGCGCCAGTCCAGGCAAATACTTGAATTGCAATCCTATACTCTTACAATTGGAGTTTATGCAGCACACTCGATAGAAGGCAGGCTCGTGACTGATTGGAACTTCTGCCCAGAATTGGGTGGAAGTTGAAGCAATGTGCCGATTAATCTGCACATTGGGTTGCTGTGTAGACAACAGGTGTCCCAATAATCTGCGCATGGCGCTCTTCATATAGAAAGGACGGAAAGCCCGGGACACATTATCGGAGGAGGTTTCCCCGCGCCGCCCGTCCTTGAAAAATCATTTCCCCCTGAAAGCCCGAATTTGCCGGCAAAACGAAACCAGCCAACGACTCAGACTTGAATTTCCGCCTCTGATAAAAACCATGCCTTCGTTAATGAAATCCTGGCATTTGCGGCATGCCCTGTATGCGGGGGATATTTTATCAAAGCGCACTACGTCGGTCTTGGCAATACCTGCAATTCGGTTGCACCATGGACAGAACACTGGCACAGTTTTTCTCTCGATATCCATCATGGGGATCGGGATGGTGTCGGTAGCGCAGTTGTCTATATTTTCATCCATTGGTGCTTCTCCTATGTCGCCAATCGGCATGCGCTATAATTAGCTGTATTCTTCTGGCTTTTGGCGTTTCATTTTTTCACCTCATTGCCGTTGCTGCTTTCCTCGTCAAGGTTGTGATGGCCTACGACAGTACCGTCATCTTTTTCATTTCGTTTCAAAATCTTCAGCCGTTTCACCAGCATGATGAGATCCCTTATGCCGCCCCAGGTGAACCATACGGTTGTTATGGCGGTCAGGATTATCGGGACGAATATTATTTTGATGTACCAGTAATTTGACCACCAAGTGATCGGCCAGCGATCAAAGACATTCCATATCAGGATAAATACACCAGCGGCAATCCAGAGCATCTTCCAGCCGAATACTGAAACTGAAATAACCTTGTCGCCTGTTGTAAAATCCCTGTTGATACCGATCAGGATGCCCCACCTGAACTTTCTTTCAGCGGTCGGCGTACGGGCCACGCCCAGGCTTTCTTCAGGCGCATATATTCCCCGGTGCAGCATCCGATCCATATTGAAGCACTCCTTGCATGTGAAGAGGGAAACCAGCACATAACTGCCTGCCGAGGCAATCATCGTTATCAGGAATATCCATTGTCCGTTTATAGGCAGTTTCCCGGGAAGCGAGATGTCGCCCCAGTTCAGCATCAGGGCCGTAACCTGTTTCCATATTGCCGGCTGTTGCAGGAGCATTCCGACAGCGGCAAGAACGGCTCCGACCAGCATGGCCGTCCAGGCCGCAGCCGCAGTGCCTCTTTTCCAGTAAAGCCCTCCAATGATCACCGCTCCCGCCCCGCCAAGATAGATAGCCCCGGTGATAGCGAAAAACATCAATATGTATTCCGTCTGATTGAAGAAGAGGCTGAAGAAGAATCCGAAAATGGCGACGCCGACAATCGCCGTCCTGAGCAAACGCAGATGATTCCCCGAAGATAACGGGGTCTTGCGCAGTGGAACCACGACATCCTGGATTAAGATCGAACCCCAGGAATGCAGGTAAGAACCGTCGCAGGCGATAAGCCCCATCAGGAAGAGCGCGCATACTATGCCCTTGATTCCAATCGGAAGAAGAAGCCCCAGCGCCACCGGCATCCGCATCTGCTTGACAATCTGCGGATTGTCCACAGTAGACAGGATTTGCCTCACCTGCTCCGCCCCGGAAGCGAAATCCGGATGTTTCAGATATGTGTAGGCCGCAATGCTGAGCAGGCTTATGAAAAGCAGCTTGCCGTATCCGCGCCAGCTGCTGATTATGCCGGCCATCTTCGCCTCGTGGGCGCTGGCCGCCGAACTGTTGAAGGCGTGTCCGCCCTGCCAGGCCATGGTGTTGTAAATAGCGCCCAGAACCCCGATCAAAACATACCAGAAGTTGAAGTCCTCCACTTTTCCGGCATCGAAAGGATCAAGCATTGATTTTCCGGCGGGTGCCATAGCCAGAACCTCATGCACCTCCTGCCAGCTGAACGTAAGCAGTATTACGATAATGACTACGACAAAAAGGATCATTGACAAGAGGCCTTCAACACAGTCGGTAACCATGATCGTGAGTTGTCCGCCAGCCAATGTCATTGAAAGGGAAATGGAAAGGTATATGACCATTATGATGGCAAATGTGGGAACATGGAATCCCAGCATATCCACTTTCTGAGGCAGTCCGCAGAAAAACACGAAGAAGCGCGATGCCACAGCCGGGAATATGCCGTAATTCAAGACTCCCGACAGGAAGGCCAGAAGACCGGCGAAAATACGGAACGACTTGCTGTAGCGGATTTCAAAAAACTGGGCCAGCGTGAGGACACGCGTCTCCCGGTACCGGTAGATTACAAAGCCCAGCAATGCAATGAACATCCCCACAGGCATCCGGATGAACTCCCAGAAACCCATCGAGAAACCGGCCTGGTAAAACACCTCGAAGGCTGCCACGCTGCCTACGATCGCCATGCCCATCTCGCCTCGGGCGTTCGCCAGAAGATATCGTCCGGCGCAACGCCCCCCAGCCATGAAATCGGCCACACCTTTCACATACTGCTGTATGAAAAGGGCCACTCCACCTATGAACAGTATCGGCAACGCAACCATCAACCAGTCAATCCATGTCATCATGATTATATTCTCACTTTTTCAGAATTTTGTTTTTCGGTAAAGCAGGGCCAGTCATCTGTCCGGAACGGTGATACCGGCAAATCTTCCGCACCGAGCACCTCGGCTTCGATGTTGTAGACATCAAGACCGACAGTTATATAATCCGCCAAATAGATTTCGTATTCCTTGCGCACTGCCTCGGTCAGCAGTTTTGCGGAGTTCGCAACATCGACAGGGGGCCTGCCGATAAGCGCGGCCTTGTGTTCGTAAATAGCCGGTTCCCATTCCAATTTCATAAGATAAATCCTTTCTGTGCAGGAACGCTCAGTTGACACCCGCGTCGAGGTTGTGATGTCCGACTACAGTGCCGTCGGCCAACACGTTGTTGGCGACCCGAAGGCCGGCCGTGGACACGGCGCGGACCTGATCAGATGGGGTGGGCGTTCCGATGAAGCAATTGCCTTCAATGCGGATATTACGGTGGTAGTCTCCGGTGTTACGGAATTCCGGATCAATCTCGGGGGCAATGTCAATGACGGCCTGCCCGGTGGCTTTCTGCATGTAGTTGCAATGATCGAAGACATTGTCGCGGATGCAGACATCGCGGACCGCGCCGGATTCAAACCAGAAATTGGCGTCGCCGCTGATATAGACGGCGGCGCCAGCCGTGTGGAATCGGTTACGTTCGATCAGGACGGGTTTTGGGGTAGTTACCAGAATGCCGCGCGGCTTATTGTTCCGGATGATGCAGTTGCG
>CAZFWQ010000403.1:0-3435 GCA_964522755.1 uncultured Oscillospiraceae bacterium
TGCATGCACTTAATCGAGATATCAAGGCTTCTCGAAGCCGAACTCCATACGGTGAACCATGATCCGGATCTGGATATCTGTTCCGCCTGCGGGGCGGATTTGATGAGCGACGTCATGGCTTTTTCCAAGGAGAACGCCATGCTGATAACCGGGCTTGTGAACCCTCAAGTCATCCGTACCGCTGAAATGATGGACATTCGCGTCATCGTGTTTGTCCGGGGCAAGAAACCGCAGGGATGCATGGTCGCCATAGCGGAGGAAAAGGGCATCGCGATCCTGTCGACATCCCTGCCGATGTTTTCCGCATGCGGCAGGCTATATCAGCACGGCGTGAACGGCCGCAGCGAATCCTGATGGACAAGGGCCTGATTGTCAGGGAGTACATGATTCCGGCGAACGACTTCATCGTGGCCGGAGAAGCTTCCAGCGATGTCCGGAAGCTGCTCGCCCAGATGGGCGTGGCGCCGGCCATAGTCAAGCGCGCTTCCATTGCAATGTACGAGGCGGAGATCAACGCCGTCATCCATGGGCACGGCGGACGCGCGCATGTGGAAATAGACAGGGACAAGGTGAGCATACGGATTTCGGATGACGGTCCCGGCATCCCAGACATAGGTCTTGCCATGCAGGAGGGCTGGTCCACCGCACCCGACAGTGTGCGTGAGATGGGTTTCGGAGCCGGCATGGGGCTGCCCAACATCAAAAGGCACGCGGACCTGCTGCGCATCGAAACGGCGCAGGGGCAGGGCACCACGCTGCACATCACCGTGAACTTAAAGTGAGGATTTGCAGGAGTCAGGCAGATGATCCCCATTGCCCCGCCTGATTTTCAAAAGCGCCGAAGACAAATCGGAGGAACCATCCATGCGTCAGGAGTACTTCCATTCGGTGACACTCGACAAGGAAAAATGCAAGGGATGCACAAACTGCATCAAGCATTGCCCCACCGAGGCCATCCGGGTGCGCGGCGGCAAGGCGGAGATTACGAGGGAACGCTGCATCGACTGCGGCGAGTGTATCCGCGTATGCCCGTACCACGCCAAGAAAGCCATCAGCGATCCGTTCGATATCATCAGGCAGTACCGGTACAAGATAGCGCTTCCCGCCCCTTCGCTCTACGGCCAGTTCAATCCTTCATTCGGGCGCGAAAGAATTCTGCGCGCGCTGCTGCGGATCGGGTTCGACGACGTATTCGAAGTGGCTGCGGCTGCAGAAGTGGTTTCAGACGCGACGCGCCGCTACCTTGACGGGCATCCTGCAAGAAAACCGGTCATATCGACTGCCTGCCCTGCAGTGGTGCGGCTGGTCCAGGTCCGCTTTCCCAGCCTCATTGAAAACCTGCTCCATCTCGATTCGCCCATGGAAGTCGCCGCCCGCATGGCCAAGGAGCGCGCATTTCGGCAAACCGGCATTCCCATGGATGAAATCGGCGCTTTTTTCATTTCGCCCTGCGCGGCAAAAGTGACAAGTGTCAAAGCCCCTTTCGGCAATGAAAAGTCCGATGTGGATGCCGTGTTCGCCATGAAGGATCTCCTCCTGCCCCTGTTGGAACAGATGAAGAAAATGAATGGGGACAGCGAGGCGAAAAGAACGATGGCCGGACCCGCGGGCGTGCTGTGGGCCTGCACGGGGGGCGAAGTCTCCCGGCTTGAAAAGGGCAGGCACATTGCGGTTCACGGCATCGCCAACATCATCGCCATATTGGAAGAGACTGTCGAGGATCGCCTTGAAGATGTCTCATTCATAGAGGCGCTCTCATGCATCGAGGGCTGCCTGGGCGGCCCCCTCACCGTTGTAAACCCCTTTGTCTCGAAAACCAACCTGCAGGCGGTCATTGAAGCGGCGGAAGAAACTGATTTTGACAAGGCATGCCTCGTATCGGATCCAAGTGAGTTGGAGTGGGCCGGGGAAATGCCCTATATCCCGGTCCTGAAGCTGGATGACGACATGGTGAGGGCGCTGGAGAAACTGCAGCGGATCGACGCCATCGAGGCAGGATTTCCCGGGCTAGACTGCGGTGCGTGCGGCGCGCCAAGCTGCCGCGCCCTCGCGGAGGATATCGTCCGGGAAATTGCAAAGGAAACCGATTGCATTTTCAAGCTGCGCGAAGAGTACCTGGATCTCGTCAAAAGGATTGAGGAGGCTTGAATCCGGCCAGAAGGATTGGGGAGGCTTGAATCCGGCCAGAAGGATTGAGGAGGCTTGACATGACCGTGAGGGAATTTGCTTCACAAAACGGATACCGCGTCGTCACGGCGGATTCAGCCGCAATGGACCGGACCGTCACAGGCGTATACGCCTGCGATTTGCTCAGTTGGGCCATGGTGAAGGTCAATGCGGGAGACGTCTGGACTACTGTTCACACCAACTTGAATGTCGTTGCGGTGGCGTCCCTGACACAGGCGGCCTGCGTAGTCATCCCCGAAAACATCCCCATCGAGGCGTCGACCGTGGAACGCGCCAACCGCGAAGGCGTGCCCATGCTTTCCGCGTCACATGGTGCCGCGGAGGTTTCCGTCCGGGCCCACCGGGCCGTATTCGGGGATGTGGGGCCGGCGTGACGCTGCACTACGACCTCCATATCCACACATGCCTTTCTCCCTGCGCCGATGAGGACATGACTCCGAACAACATCGTCAACATGGCGGTCCTGAAGGGCCTCCACGTCATTGCCGCATCGGACCACAACACGGTTGGCAATGCGGCGTCCGTCATGGCGGCCGGGAAGCGCGCCGGGCTGCTCGTCGTCCCGGCGATGGAACTGTGCACCGCAGAGGAAATCCATCTTTTATGCCTGTTTCCTTCCCTGGAGGCGGGAAAGGCGTTTGAAGCCGAGGTATTTCCGGATGGGGATGCCATGCTGAACCGACCGGAGGTGTTCGGGAGTCAGAGGTTTCTGGATGAAAACGATGAATCTACCGGGATGGAACCCCGCATGCTCCTTGCAGCGGCGAGGCCCGGTGTGGACGAAGCGCTGCGGCTTCTCGCCGGACACGGCGGTGTTGCGCTTCCCGCGCATATAGACAGGGACGCCTACAGCATGACATCCACACTGGGGCTTGTTCCGCCCGAATATGGCTTCCGTGCCGTGGAAATATCCCGGCATGCAGATGCTGCAGCCATGCGGCGGCTTCATCCCGAAACGGAAAACGCCTGTTATCTCGTTAACTCAGATGCCCATCATCTTTGGGACATCTCCGAATCCGGACATATCGTCCTGCTTCCGGAGTGTTCCATTGAGGCAGTCATTTCAGCCCTCCGGGAGGGGAAAGGTTTTGCATGAGATTCTCCCCGTATGGTACAATGCTCGGGAAAGCAGGCCATTCGGGAAAGCAGGCCATTCGGAAAGCAGGCCATTAGAAAAGCAGGCCATGAAATATGTCCCGGGATATGGGTCATGTTGAAAATCAGGTTGGAGTGAAACATTCGGGAGGG
>CAZFWQ010000404.1:0-337 GCA_964522755.1 uncultured Oscillospiraceae bacterium
CTTGACCGCACCTATTTCCTCGGAGGCGCCTTGCAGCAGCTGGACGAACTGCTGCTTCCATATTACGAACGCGACGTTGCAAACGGCATCCTGACCGATGAAGAAGCAGTCTGGTACATCGCGGGCATATTCTACAACGATACGCACTATTCGCAAATTGCAGGCCTGACATCCGAAGGCAGCTCCGACATGACAAGCCGTGTGTCTTTCCTTGTTCTGGAAGCCATGCACCTCCTGGGCATCCCCGCGAATATCGCGTTGCGCGTTCACGACAAGGTGAATCCGGACCTTCTCAAGCGGAGTGTTGAATACATACTCGAGGATGGGACGGGAGTGG
>CAZFWQ010000404.1:347-1291 GCA_964522755.1 uncultured Oscillospiraceae bacterium
GCTGCAGGATGTCACCCGGGCGAACCTCGGCTTCGCGCTGCATCACGCGCTGGAGGATGCGAGAACGGGAGAACGTACACTGGAAGCGCTGTTCGAAGGATTCTGCCACCATCTGGGAATCATTGTGGACAGCATCAAGGCGGGATATGACAGGCATTATGAAGTGGTGGGCAGGAATACTCCGGAATTGTGCTACAACCTGTTCATGCACGGGCCTATCGAGCGGGGGCTCAATTGCTCCGAAGGCGGCGTGGATATTCTGAATTTCAATATAGACGGCGTTGCTCTTTCCACCGTGGCCGATTCCTTTGCCGCCATCGAGCAGCGGATTGTCAACGAGGGACGCATTACATGGGACCGATGTTTGAGGTGATGGACGCGAATTATGAGGGAGCGGAGGACATCCGCCTGATGATGAAAAATATCAGGCGGTTTGGGTCCCCGGATTCATTGGCTGAAAAATGGGCATTCAGGATTCGGGACGCCTTTGTAGCCGCATGCAAGTCCGGCGGTACGCCGAAGTATCATCTGCCCATCATTCCAGGCATGTTCTCCCACGGAAATATCGGCGATCTTGGCCGAAAGCTTCCTGCCACCCCGAATGGACGGAAAGATTACGATGCCATTTCCCACTCCAACGAGCCGGATCCAGGATTTGCCCGTGGGCTGGATACCTTTTCGCCATCTCTGAAAGCAACGGCTGTGGCAATGGCGCAACCCGGTTACGGCAATTCAGCGCCGCTGCATCTGGACATAGACATCGACATACTCACCCGGGAAGGCGGGCCGGATGATTTGTCTTCTGCGCAGCCGTGGAATCAGTCCGGCCGGGAAGGCTTTTTGTTCCCGAATTTTCCTATCTGGCGGAGGTTCCTGATTTTAGCCGTCAGTTTGTTGTGAAGACGCAATTCAAACTTCTTTTGGGCGTATCTGTACACATTGGC
>CAZFWQ010000404.1:1301-3427 GCA_964522755.1 uncultured Oscillospiraceae bacterium
CTTCGGATGCCAGTTCGGCGCTGCCGTAGGATGAGACTGAACCGAGGGTGCTTTCCTTCAATCTTTCCCGTTCTTCGACGGGCATGGCGAAATATCCCCGGATTCGCTGTTCAAAATCTGACACATCGTCGAAGAGGAAGCCGTTCACTCCGTTTTCAATTTGTCCGAGGTTGACGGGGTCGCGGCGGATCACTGCAGGGAGGCCCGCAGCCAGCCCCTCCAGCATGGAAATCGAGTAGATTTCAGTCAGGGACGCGGATAGAAACAGGTCCGCCAAATGGCAATAGTCCGGCACTTCTTCATTGGGTACCGCGCCCGTGAAGTGAACTTGTCCATTGAGTCGGAGGCGGTTCGCCTGTTCCTTCAGGGAAGGGAGTGCGGGTCCGCTGCCGATGATGACCATTTCATACGTTGAATCCCCGGTGAAACACTTTCCAAAATAATCGATAAGCACATCGAGGCTTTTTTCCACAGCCACCCTCGAAACGGCTATCAGCACCTTTGAATCCGGCTGGATTCCAAATTTCTCCCTTAGGGCGCTGACTTTGTCCATGCGGGCACGTGACGGATGAAATGCCTTCAAATCGGGACAGTTCCTGATGATGTGGACTTTTTGGCGCACGCCGTGACGGCGGCAGAACTCCTGGACCTTCACGGACGGGCCGATGATGGCGCTGGAACTTTTAGCCAGTTGCTTCAGATAGATTGAAATTGTCTTGTTCAGCACGTATGTCATGCCGCTCGGGGCGACATAGTGGAGATAATCGTCATACATGGTATGGATGGTGTAAACCATGGGAACGTTGAGAATGCCCGCGGCCTGCATGCCGAAAAAACCAACACCGAATTCGTTGTGGATATGGATGATGTCCGGCTTGAAACGATACAGGTAGCGCAGCCGGTTCACACTGACAGGCGATGCGATGCCGTATCCGTATATCTTCCTGATGGTATGGGCCGGACAGCGCAGGACGCCGTCATCAACACGGTGATGCTTCACCGTCGGGTCCGCCGTGACGATGAGGACTGCGTGCCCGATGTGCTCGAGACCTTCCTTGAGCAGCCGGACATGCGTCACCACCCCGTTGATGTAGGGAAGATAGGTTTCTGTGAAAATTGCGATCTTCATGCGGGTCCCTGCTCTTCTCCAAATGAATCATTGTGTGAATGATGAAAAACGGAAAGGATTCGCATTATTGTAATGCAGCAGATCGAGATCTCGATCGTAATCCGGATATGTGACATCAGACCGCACCTTGTCATTATTATAGCAAGATTCTCATAGAATCACAAAATGGCCCCGTGATATAATCGGGTTGAAGGTGCCGAGCAGCGTCTCAGGCCTTATCATAAGGCTTCTTCGGGGGGTATGGCCATGGCTGTGAAATTTTGTCCGGGTGCCGCGAATATCAGCGGCACGCCGACACTTCAGATAAAATCCTGTCCCGATTGCGGGGCGGATATCGAACTGTTTTCATCCGATCTCCAACGCGTCTGTTCATGCGGGTTCATCGCCTACAACAACATCCAGTCCTGCATCCGGTGGTGCAAGAGCGCACGTGAATGCGTCGGCGACGAGATGTACGAAAAAATGATGGGAGATCTGCCTGCCATGGGTGGAACATGATAAGGATCGCCGGAATGGCCTTGCCGCTTTCATACGATGCGGAACTGCTGAAACGGAATGCCGCGGGCATCCTTCACACGGACCCGCACATCATCGGAGATGTCCGCATGGACAAACGTTCCGTTGACGCGACGGACAAGAAGGACATCCATTTCAAGGCGGCAGTCCTGATTGGCATTGAAGGCAAAGAGGACGAAATCGTTTTTTCACTGAAAGACAAAGCGGTCACGAAGGCAGTCGACTTCACATACGACGTGCCGGAGGAAGTGCGGCTTGAGCGACGCCCTGTCGTCGTGGGCTGCGGACCGGCGGGCCTGTTTGCCGCGTTGGTCCTGGCTCAGGCGGGAACGAGGCCAGTCCTGCTGGAGCGCGGTCTTGACGTGGACCGGCGAACCCGCAAAGTCATGGCCTTCTGGCAGGATGGAATCCTTGATCCGCATACGAATGTGCAGTTCGGCGAGGGTGGCGCGGGCGCCTTCTCGGACGGCAAGCTTAAAAT
>CAZFWQ010000405.1:0-3416 GCA_964522755.1 uncultured Oscillospiraceae bacterium
GCCCTCGCAGCCCCGCAGGATGTAGACATCCGTGGAGGGTTTCCACATTTCGATCCTGCCGGCAAGATTGGGAACCGAAACCTGATCATGCTGGTCAATTTCCCCATCGGAAAAAATTCTGTCCGAGTACCGGATGGAAACGCTGGCACCCGCATTGCCGACGAATCTGATTTTAGACCATCCCCCGAACAACTTGCCCATGTCAAAGACGCATGTGCCCTTTTTGGGGTTTGGAAGCACAACGGGAACCACGTCTTCCATGACTTTCACCGGAGGCATGGACTGCGACTTCATGACGCCTCTGGAGCGGTCTTTCACGGTAACGGGAGTCCAGTTCGAATCATCGTAGCCGGTACAATCCCAGCCATCAAGCTCCAGTCTGGCATCGTAGACCTCACCGCCCCACATGCGCGTTTCAAGGATGGGGCCAAATGATGTCCTCCAGTTTTTATCCGTCGTGATGACCTCTGTTTTTCCGTCCTCGAATTGCACGTGAATCTGCAGCATGACCTTCGGAGCGGCGCCATATGCTTCCTTCCACATGTATTCGGAAAACCATCCGTTCCCCAGGACAATGCCGATTGCGTTTACGCCCTCATTCAGAAATTCGCTGACATCATGCGTGCGATAAAGGATGGATTTGTCATAATCCGTGGGAGCCGGGTCCAGCACGCTGTTTCCAACTTTTTTCCCGTTGATGTGCAGTTCGCCCCAGCCGAGGCCGCTGAAATAGGCCCTTGCGCTGCTCACTTTCCGGGGAAGGAAAACTTCCTTCCTTACATAGGGTGACCTGATTTCACTGTACTGGTATCCGGTAATCGATGTCCTGGGTGATTTTGGGCCTATCCAGCAGGCTTTCCAGTCACGCTGGTGGAAGAGCGCGGTGATGAAACAGTCCGGAACGGCAAATGGACTTTCATTTCCCCTGTCATCACGTATCTTCACGCTCCACCAGTATTTCGTGTCTGACTGCAGTGATTTTCCCTTGTAGAGAATATTGGCCGATTCACCTGACGAAATCCAGCCCGTATCCCAGAAATCTCCTTCGCCACGCAATGCCTGCCCCTGTGAAGAGCAGACTATCACGCGGTATTGCGACTGCAGGATGGCCCTTTCGGTGTTTGCGACGGTCCAGGACAGCCTGGGGCATGGCGTGTCCATCGCGATGGGTGCCATCAGATACTCACAGTATAAATGCTCGATTTTCAGCATGGTGCCTCCTGCGCGGAAAAGTCAGTCGGACAGGGCATTTGACAGATTGCATCAGCCATAGTATATTTATCTTGCCGACTTTTGTCAAACCTTTTAATTATGTATAATAGTAAGATTTTTAATAAGCATTTTCCGAAGGAGTTGTACCGATATGGATGAGAAGAAGCTTGAACAGCAGGA
Organism: uncultured Oscillospiraceae bacterium; assembly: GCA_964522755.1. Lineage (GTDB taxonomy): Bacteria > Bacillota > Clostridia > DSM-8532 > DSM-8532 > JAEWSN01. Next base: position 1,393 of record CAZFWQ010000405.1, read on the forward strand.
AATCCGTGACAAACTGGCGGGAAAGGTCATCCACATCATTCCTTACATGCACCCGGACTGGGCCTGGTGTCACACGCGGATCTGGCATGAAATGCGATATGCCGCCTCCATGGAAGAGAATGTCGACCTTGCGGAGACCATGCCGGATTACAGGTTCTACGTGGACTCCTGGGTAACCCTCATGGTGCCGTTCATCGAAAAATGCCCTGAAAAAATCGATGGTTTGAAAAGAGCGGTGAAGGCGGGTAAAATCGCCGTGTGCGGAACATTTTCCAATGTGAGGCCAAACATGGTGGATGGCGAGGCTTTCATCCGCAACATGGTGATAGGCCGGCGCCTCTGGAGCGAGATGTTCCCGGGCGTGGAACAGAGTGTGCACGCGGACATGGTGGACGTGGCGCTGGGTCATCCGCAGCTGCCGCAATTGCTCGCGAAGGCGGGTTATCGGTATTTCCGGGCCGGCCGCCCGTTCGAACTCATGACGCGGCTGGGGTTCCCGCGCCGCTTCAACTGGAAGGGCCTGGACGGATCGAGCGTATTGCTGTGGTGGGGAGAGTATTACGGCATCACATTTCCGGAGAACATTGAAAAGATCATGGTGGAAGACTGGACCCAATCCGTTGAGAACATGTATGAACTTGAACTGAAAAAGGTTGCGGAAACGGTCACCGGCACCCATCTCGACATCCATCAGGGCTCCGACGACTCACTGCCGCTCAAGGCATTCAACACCGACAACTACATCGACTTGCCGGGATTCATCGCGAAATGGAACCAAAACGAAACGTCCGCCATGCGGTTTTCAACACCCGTTGAATTCTTCCATGCACTGGAAACGGAACCCGGCATACAGACGGTCGAAGGCACGCTGGACATCTGCGACGTTTCCTACAACGTCGCCTGGGGCGGTGAAACGGGGCTCGTGGCAAAGCGGATCCAGGGAAGCGAACTGCTTTCGGCGGCGGAGCGCATGTCTGCCTGTGCCTGTTTCATGGGTGTGATGGACTGGAAAAACACCACGGAGCTGTGGAAGGACAACCTCACGGCGTCCGCGCATGCGTCGCAGTGGGTTTTTGACGTGGACATGGCGGAGATTTTCGAGAGGGCCCAGCGGCCGATCACGTTTGCCCGTGAACAGCTGAACAAAATGGCCAAGGCCATGCTGCGGCGAATCCGGCTGCCTCGCAACGCCGTCATCTCGGCATTCAATCCTTTCGGCCAGAAAACGACGGCCCCGTTTATTTTTACGGTGACCTGCGGACAAATCGACGAACTGCTCCTGGCGGACGGAAATGGACACGACCTCCCTTTCCAGATCGTCAAATCGTATGAATACACGGATTCCGTCTGGGAATATGACATCATCGTCATGCTTGCATTGCCGGCCCACGGCTGGAATACCGTGATGGCAAAACAGGGCAGGATTGACTGTCGTGTCGGTGGTGAGTTTGCCCCTGTCGAAGTGCCCGGTGAAATCACCCTTGGTGGTGATGTGAAGTTTTCCGTCTCCAATGGCCTGCTGGAGCTGCAGTTCGCAGATGGTGACATCACGGGCGTAACCGACCTGGAAAGCGGCACTGCCGTGAATCCCGCCGCGGTTACCCCCTGGAATCATGTGGAGTACCTGCACATCGATACGTCAAAGGGGTTCCTCCACTGCGGCCCCATCACTTCCCGCTGCGCGGTGCGCTGGGAAACGGCCCGCGTGCTCGAGCGGGGGCCTGTCAGATGGAAGGTGAGGCTGCAGGGAGCCATCGGCAAGGACGCCTACGTTCAGGACATTTGCCTGCATGCGGGTGAAAAGAAGATGTTCTTTTCCACGGAAATGAGATGTGACGGGGACCTGGAAGGTTATGTCACGTTCTCCATACCCGGAAACGGCGAAACGCTGAGTGGCGGCATCAACTTCGGGATGGAAAAAAAGGCCGTGCTTGAGGTAACCTACTATACTGACTATGATCCGGACGCGAATGGAAAAGAAGGCCGTGCTCCAGACGCGGATCCGCACAGGCAGCGCGACGGAC
>CAZFWQ010000406.1:0-3406 GCA_964522755.1 uncultured Oscillospiraceae bacterium
TCGACGATGTCCTTCTCGCTGTTGTAGACGCATAGATCGGACAAGGAGTGGAAGCTTCCGAAATGGTCCCGGTAGTACGAATAATCAAACGCGTAAAGACACACGTCATAGACCGGGCAGTCTCTGCACCGGTCCGGGACGCCGGACCTTGGCGTGAATACCCTGCGGCCGCCGAAAGCTGAAACCCTGACCGGGTCGCTGCCCGTCATCCAGTTCAGCAGATCGAGGTCGTGACAGCACTTGGCGTTCATCAGGCCTCCGTTGTTGCGGCTGAATCGATGCCACCGGCGGAAAAAGCTGGAGGCATGTCGGGGATCCAGTGCTTCACGGGCATGGATCGTCACGATGTCGCCAAGCCTGCCGGACCGGACCAGATCGAAGGCGGACCTGTAAATCGGCGCATAACGGAGAACGAAGCCCAGGTAGGCCGGCTTCGGGTAATCGGTGAAGGCGCCCTGCAGCGCCAAGGCGTCCGCCATCGTGGTGGCCACCGGCTTTTCCAGCAGAATGGCTTTGCCGGCGGCACCTGCCGCCAGGGCAATTTCCAGGTGGGTGGTGTCGGGAGTGCAGATGAGGACCGCATCGATTTCCGGCATGGCCAGCAGCCGGCGGTAGTCCGTGGTGACGCAGGAGGGCGCCCTGCCGGGAAAATGGGCGGCACTGAATTCACGGAGCCTGACCTCGTCGATATCGCAGATTGCGGCGATCGGCGGGTCGCCGTTTCGTTTCAGGGCGCCAAGATAAGCCAGAGAGCGTCCGCCGGTGCCGATGATGCCGAAATTCATGGTCAATCCTCCCTTTCCCCGAAGTGCAGCCGGACCGGGCCGAGGAGTCCCGATGGTTTCCAGACCTGGTCCATGCGGCAGCATATGTTGTTCATCACTTCGACACGGATGTCATTCTCCCCGGCCTTCAGCGCATAAGATGCGTCCAGGCGGTAGGGCGGCCAGAACAGGACATCGATCAAATGCCCGTTCAGCCAGACCTTCGCGACTTCCCGCACCTGTCCCAGGTCCAGCGACGCCATTGTGTTTGCGGGCAGGGTTCGGATGGTGAACGTTCTCTGATAGGTGCCGGCACCGGAAAAGGGTTCTTCCGGCCGCAGAAAGCGCCACTCGGGAAGACCGGGAAGTTCCCGCCCGGCGGCCTGGTCGTGAAACCGGAAGTGCCAGCCGGATGAGAGGTCGATATGGAAGCATTTCCCGCCTGCTTTCCCGCTGATGGCTTTTTTCATGCCGACGCATGCCCGATTCGGCGAAGTCAAGGATGGAAGCAGTTTCACGCCTTTGCGGGGCATCCGTTCCGGAGGATTGCGACCGAACAGGATGAACTGGCTCTCAAGGCTTTCCAGATGCAGATGCATGCGTATCAGGCCCGGCTCGGGACGCGTTTGTGCAATGGCCTGCCGTTCACCCGACCAGGGATGCCAGATTTCGGGGTAACCCTCCATTTGGCAGTCCAATGAAAAGTTCAGCCCGGACCGGCCTTCATTGACCAGCAGGAAGCAGGACATTCCCTTGCGAACCTGCCAGGCGAGGCGCAGATCGGGCACGAACCGGTCTGGGCGGATCCGGGAGGTGCCTTGCACTTCCACCAGCCATCCCCTTTCATCGGGCGAACCGGGAGAAAAGACACGGACGCCGGCGTTCAGGCAATGCCGCAGCATGGCGCGCGTTTCACCGCCGAGGGCCGAAGCCTCCTCGACAAGCAGAGTGTGGTAGTTCTGGCCTGAGATAATGATCATTCCATCCCGGATTCGCAGATCCGGATCGGTTAGAAATCGTTCTTCCAAATAGTGGAAGTCCAATTGGTTTTGATAGAGATGCCGCGGCAGCCGATGGGGCAGGTGATTTTCCGTGCAAAGCACTGCCAGTCCGGATTGGCTGATGGAATCGGTCATCATCCAGCTCAAGCGCCTCAGGTATCTGGCGAAGCGGCCATATTCACCCCACCAGGTCTGGGCTGGACCGACATCAGGAGGCCTTTCATAGGCCCGCCGGCCACGAAGCGAATAGTAGAAGGCGTGGGGATAGAATAGATTGACGCCACGGACCGCCAGCCAGTCGGCATACCACTTCAGGTCTTCCGGCGGCAAATCCCACCCCTGGCCGGGCTGGTTCCGTACACAGCAGCCGAAGCACTCGACGGAGCTGCGTCTCAATCCCGCATGGCGGGCCGCGTCAGCAGCGCATTTGGCAAGGGTGCTGTCACGCCCTTCGAGGGCTTTCCCGTTCTCAGGGCCGACGTGGCGCAGCACAAGGTCCTGTCCGGGGATCTGGAAATGGCGAAGAAGGCCGATATCGTCGCTCTGGGCAGGATGCCCGGTCAGGCTGATCCCGTGGTCAGCGCACCAGCGGCTGAGCGGCTGATAGTACGCTTCTGCCAGGCGATGGCGGCAGATGCCGGCGAAGCGCGCACGGGTCTCCCCGCCGGGGGCCGGGTCCTCTTCGAACAGGTCATGCAGGTCGGATTCGCGGAGGCCGTGATCCAGGCACAAGTCCATCATCCCGTCCGTCCATGGGATCTTGCCGGTCATGTCGCCGCGCCCGGTCAGGGAAGGCTCATCCGTGAACATGCCGATGACGGTTTTCCCAAAAAAGCGCGAAAGCCTCTGATGATACCGCTCATGGGTCAAACGCATGAAGCACTGCATGGCTTTCGGATTCATGAGGTCGGAAGCGGGAGGGGCATCCGGCTCCCGACTGTCCTCCCCGAAATGGATGCCGCGGATCGTTCCGCCGGATCGGGTCTGGACAAACGCCGTCCAGCAGGGCGTGCAGCCGTCCGGCTGATGCATGCGCTGCAGGGAGACCAGCTTCTCACCGGGCCGGAGAACCGGTTCACCCCCTATAGCGTCGCGGCGCTCCAGCACCTGTGCGGCATAGCCGGGATCCTCCGCGACAACCTGTCCATGGGCGGATCCGGAAGGATACATGCCTTCATCGTACAGGATGACCAGCATATTCCTTGCAGCCGCTTCCGCGACGGCGACATCGACCAAATCCAGAAACCGTTCGGACAGGTAGGGAATTTCCGGAGGGAGGCCCATGCGGGGGTGCAGGATGAATCCATAGACTTCATGTTCTGAAAAATCCCTTATCTGCCGCTTTATTTCTTCCGGTTCCAGCCAGTCGTTCCAGAACCACATCGGCATGGGGGTGAATTCATGCGGTGGGTCGAGAAACTGGCTCCATTCGCGCTCAATGAAACTATCCATCCATAACCATTCCCTTTCACGGCCCTTAGGTTGGATTTCCCGCCTGTTCAAATGCATCTGCACTCCAGTCGGGCTGCTCCCCGGTGAAATCCGTGCCGAAAGAAGCCTGTATGGCGACAGAACCGTTGACTTTCCAGTTGCCCGGCTTGCAGCCGGTGAACAGGTGGCGGAACGCGCCGGACAGGGGGC
>CAZFWQ010000407.1:0-3400 GCA_964522755.1 uncultured Oscillospiraceae bacterium
AGTCAATTGCCAGTCATGCCGGAAAAGCCGATGATCCCGGCACTGCAAGGGACCTCGGCAAGAACAGTTCAAACGCTCCCGGACTACAATTCAAATACTGCTGGCAATCCAATTTCAACGGGCAGATAAAAGATAAAATCAAGTTTCCGTACGATGAATAAGGCGATTGTTTCCAATCGTGGATTTCGGCTGCCGCCAAGCGACCTCCGCATGCAGCGCTGCATGGCGTGAAAACACTTGTTCAATAGATGTCATGACTAAATGCCGCTTACCTGTACTTTGGCCATGAACACGCATCCGGCCGCCGCTTCTGCCTCAATGAAATCCACAACGGCTGTTTTCCCCTGGTGTTCCAGCGAAAGCCAAAGATGACACAAAGCAATGCCAATGTCTATCTGGTTCATCTTGCCGTACAGCGCTGCCTTGATCAGGTTCAGCCTGCTTCGGTTCACGATGATTTCCTTCAGGCTGCCGCTGAAAAACCAGGTCTGGGTATTGGAGGCCGACGGTGCCAGGCGTACCGGCTCGAGCAATAGGACCGATCCCGCGATATTTGAGATTTCAGACGGGCTTTTCCGTCTGAACTCAGCGATGCTTTGACGATGAAGAGGCTCTGACGCATTGCCGACCGCCAGCATGATGGTGAAATCCAAGCCATTCCTTTGGGCGGGAATGTCCCTGTTTGGCTTTGCCAGACCCAACCAGCAGCTTCCAATGCCTTTGTCCGAAAGAAACAGGTCAACCTGCTGCAGCAGGTATCCGGCATTCATCAGGTTCCCGTCCGTCTTGTCACCGTAAAAACACAGATAGTGCGGCGCCTTGATGGGAAGAGGGTTGCGCACATCACCGGCGCCAAGAAAGGCAAACTCATATTTCAGCCCTCTGACAATGGGTTGCGCCTGGTTTGCGAATGCCATGATGCTTGACAAAATGTCCCGGGACAAGGGTGCCATGTCATATTTGCGTATGGATTTCCTCTTGAAAATCGCATCGTATAGATTTTCCCGCATTTTTGCCTCCTCCTGGCCCGTCTGCCGTGAAGCGTCGGGAGTCGTGCCATGTGTCCTTTGTTTTGCAATGGCTGACCCATTTTATGCCAATTTCAATAATATGACATCAAGATGCTCAAAATGGCTGTAATGCGCGTCATAAGTCAGTACTTTGACCTTGTTCCGTATCGCATTGGCTGCGATGCCTATATCGGTCAAAGGCAGTGTGATGCCTTTTTGGCGCAATTCCGATGAAATCTCCCCTGCAAGGCGCCAATCGGCCATCGGGATTTCCAAAGCATGGAGCGCGGACATCAGATCGGCCAGCTCTTTTTTCTCAGCGGAATTCCGAATTCCTTGAATCAATTCAGCCAGGATTACCCCGTTGATGCAAACCCGATCCTGAAGCAGAAAGCTATCCAGCATGGCTGTCAAGGCTGCATCACGATTCTTGAAGTAGGCGATCCACACGGACGTGTCAGGGAGAATTTGCTGCTTCATCCAACTCCGCCTTCCATTGATCCTCAAGAAATGTCTCGTCAAATTCCAATTTTCCTTTCAACGCCATCAGGGCCATCAGTTTGTGAAACCGGATGGCATCCACCAATGCGTTTTCCACCGCCTTGGAACGATTGGTTGTCTTATAAAGGGATTCTACTTCCCGCACGACCTGATCGGACAGATTGATTGTTGTGCGCATGCCCCATCCCCCATTCATACTCGTTGTCATATTGTATATCATACGGTTCATCATACTGATTGTATCGCATCAAGCCCCTCCGTGCAAGATGGTGCACACACATGGCGAACACAAATGGTAAGACCCCATGTGTCGAAGTGCTTTTTGGCTTGAAATGAAAACAATGTGGGCGGACCGGGATGTCCGATCCTTCCACATTGTATTGTTGCCACGCGTCCCGGCAAGTCCGTCTTCACATTTTCCCGCTTGCATCCCCATATTTCCTTACGTATCCGGCATTCAGCGTCACCTGATCCTCGAACTCCGGATACATGCCGACGATAATGCCATCGTTGTGCTTGATCTGCGACAAAGTCGACTGAAAGACCTGTTCAACGGTTTCCTGATTCTCGCACAGGCGTCCGGCTGCCAGAATCTTGAAGGCAAGGCACGGGAAATTCGCCTGACGCATGATTTTGAACATTCTGGGAGGGTCACTCTCCAGATATATTTCCGACACGGGAATCGGAACATGCCCCAAAAGCTTTGCAAGTTCTTCCCTGGTCCGGTGACGCTCATAAATGCAGCACATGAAAAAGTCCACATCCCAGCCTTCATCCAGCACGCGTGCAAGGGCATCGGGCATATGGGATGAAATGCCCACCATCATGCCGGTTTCACGCACCATCTTGCAATACTCCCTTACTTTATCGAATTGACCGCTTTTAAAGAACTGATCGGTCACCTCGCCATGGTGGGCGATTCCCAATGCGCCGACCGCTTTTGCTTCCCGCAGGTTTTCCTGTTCATTCTCTGCTTCAGAGCCAAGTGTGATGAACTGCAAGGTTCCGCCCTGTTCCCTGTGCATGCGGTAGATATCGAGATTCCCATAGGAGGATTGCCAGGTATTGATGCCCGCGGCCTCGCAGAGCCTCAAATGCTCCAGAATCCTGTCAGTGGTGAAATAGCTTTTCATCTGCATGTTGGTGAACCGGCTGAGATGGGACCCGCCATTGATGGTGTTGGCCCCCGCGATCAAACGAGATACCCTGCTGCCGCCGAAATCCAGTTGTGGTAGAACCGCTGCCGCCATATTGTTTCCATCCTTTCGTAAGGAACCTGGAGAGCCTGCGAATCGAAAATTCAAGCATATGCAATCATGCCTGCAAGAGAACTCTACCACAGACCGATGGAAGCCGCAATCCGGGTTCTGCGGAATGAATGAAGCACACATCATGTAATTGACCAGAATGGCACGGCAAAAAAATGTATTGTATTTTATTTCCATTTGCCTTCCAAGGCATTGGAAACTAATTGATAGATTAGGTAAATTCTGATTGGCATGAAGCTGTCTCGCGCGTACCATTCATTGCATGAATTACTACATGAAATTCCAACACTATTGATTTGTCGGCGCATCTTGTCTTGCGGTACGGATATCAGGTGTGGATGAATCCTGAAATACCGGCTGTGAAGGATTATTGATTGCAGCAGCATGCAATGTTTCAGGGATGGCAGCTTGAGTTGCGGAAATACCGGGAACTGCGGGAGAACCGGCTGGCATTCCGGCCGCGCCAGGACCAGTCGGTGGTCCGGCCTGGGCAGCACCTCCCGGACTGAACGGTGAACTGGCTGGCATTCCAGCCGCGCCGGGACCGGTCGGTGGTCCGGCCTGGGCAGCACCTCCCGGGCTGAACGGTGAACTGGCTGGCATTCCGGCCGCGCCAGGACC
>CAZFWQ010000408.1:0-3396 GCA_964522755.1 uncultured Oscillospiraceae bacterium
GCAGATAGTCCAGATACGGCGTGTTGAAGCAGAATTCATGATATCCCGGCACAAGAAAATTCTTCGCCCAGGACGTGCTTTCATCCCTGTTGCGAAAAAGCCATTCCGGATGGCGGCGCGTCATTTTCTCGTCCAGGCCGGCCGAGATGTATACCGGGGTCTTCACGCCGATTTCATGGGCAGCGGCAATTTGTTCGCCCAGCAAATCAAAGGAAAGGCCCGGATGCATCTCATTGGCGGTTGACGGATGGTAAGCCCAGCCATGGTGGCATTTCGAAAAGACGGTGATGGAGTTCACATGACCCAGTTTCAATGCCCCTTGGAACTGTTCGCGTGAAAAGCGGGCCCCGATGTTGCCTATGGCCTCCGAAGTGTGGAAGTCGAGATGGATCTGGCGGAATGGCAGAACGTCCATGATGGTTTCCTCCTCTTGATTGTTGATTCCTGCTTGCTGTTGATTCCTGCTTGCTGTTGATTCCTGCTTGCTGTTGATTCCTGGTTGCAGTTGATTCCTGGTTGTTTTCGCTTTCCGGTAGCCTTTTGTCTTCAGTTCATGTGGAACCGCGCAGCAGCAGGGTTGTCTTGTATCGCACCAGGGATGGGAATCCTTCCCGGTCGCCCTGCAGCCTGCGTATGAGCAATTCGGCGGCGGCCGCGCCGATTTCCTCCATGGGCTGGACGATGATGGACAGGGGCGGCCTGACCATGGCGGACAGGCCCAGGTTGTCGAATCCGATGAGAGCAAGCCGTTCCGGTACTTCCAGGTTGTATTGATAGACGGTTTGCACCGCACCGAGCGTGGTGTAGTAGTTGCAAGTGATGACTGCCGAAGGCGGTTCCGGCAAGTTCAGAAAACGCTCGAGTGCATCGCGCCCGCCTGCCTCGTCAAAATGTTCAGTCATGGCAACCAGGGAGGAATCTTCCTCAAGGCCGGCTTCACGCAAGGCACCCAGGTAGCCGGACCGACGCTCCGAGGCTGTGAAATAGCCGCAAGGCCCGGATATCAGGCCGATGCGCCTGTGCCCTCTCCGAATCAGCCAGCGGGTCGCCTCCAGGGTTGCGTCATGGTTGTCCGTCAGTATCTGATCGCATGGATATCCTTCGGTCAGCATGTCGACCGTAATGACGGGAACCGTGGAAGAAGGGGATCCATCCGCATCAACCGCCAATTCGGGGAAATCCCTGAGATAACCGATGTCCGAACTGCATGGATACAGGATGAGCCCGTCCACCCTTCGCTGCAGCAACTGCCTGACTTTTTCGGCTTCTCTGCCCGCGCAGGCCGAACTGTCGCACGCGAGGATGCCGTATCCATGGGCGGAAAGACCCCGTTCAAGATATTTGATCATGGTACCGCCGTAAATATCCGCAAAGTCGGGGATGACCACTCCGATGGTTCTCGTCCGATTGGTCTTGAGTCCTCTTGCGACAGTATTCAGGGTGAATCCGAGTTTGCCGATGGCGGCACGCACCTTGTCCGCCGTTGAGGGTTTCAGCGCATATCCGTTTGCATAGCGGGATACAGTTCCCACGCCCACGCCAGCTTCGCGGGCAATGTCCTTGATGTTTGCCATGGCACCTCGTTTTGGAAACGTTTCAATTCCATCATATCCTACCACGGATCAAAGCGCCTGTCATCAGGATAATGAACACCCGGGAATGGTGCCCGAGGGTTTGATGCCCGGAAAAGCGGCGTCGGGGAAACGATGTCCGGAAAAACAGGGTCGGGGGAACGATGCCAGGAAAATGATCTTCTCCAACAAATGGCAGCATGTGATATCATCAGGATATATCGTAAATGCCGGGCTTGGCAATGAGGTATGGAAATGCAGTATCTGTGGCTGCTTGGACTTCTGATTCCTGCGGACTTGTCGGTTCATGCGGTAAAAACAGGGAAATACCGGTTCAAGATTGCCGTCACGCCATCCTGCATGCTTCTGATGGCTGCCGCGCTGTTCTCTCAGGATCGAACCGTCCCGGGTTTTGCGCTGCTCATCGGCGCTTTTGGATTTTCCATCGTCGGCGATTCCTTCCTGTCCTTCAGGGAAGGACGAAAGAATTTTTACCTGTACGGCATTGCCTGCTTCTTCTGCGCGCATGTCCTGTACTTGTGCTATGCGCTGGCAAAATCCGGTTCTGCCTTGTCTGCTTCAGTCCTGACGTGCATCCTTGCCGCATTGGCCACGGGCTATTATGTCCTGCGCCTTTACCGACATGCGGGCAGCCCATTGATGAAAGCCGCACTATATGTCTACCTCTTCATTTCCTGCGTCACTTTTTCCTTCACCGTCTTTGCCGGAACCGGCCTGGTCGAGAACATCCTGCTGACAATCGGAATCGGACTGATTCTCTTTTCCGACCTCTGCATCGGCGAAACTGACTTCGCTGGCAATCCGCGCCTGAAAGAATGGATCCTGCCCACATACTATCTGGCGCACATGCTCATCACGGCTTCAGTACTTGCCGCAATCTGAAATGCAATCTGAAATGCAATTTGAAGTACAATCGAAAATGCAATCTGAAATGCATTTGAAGTACAATCGAAAATGCAATCTGAAATAAAATCTGATTGTGACTCGAAATACGACCCGACATGCATTCAGAAACGCCTGATGAACAGGAGGAATCAACATGAAACAGTTAATCACAACCCTCGGACCCATGCAAATCGAAGACGTCGGCATGATGCTTTCCCATGAGCACATCTTTACAGATCTGCGAACGGAAGAAGTGCACGGATTCGGCCTCGCCGACACGGACGACGTCATCGCGTCAAGAAAGCCCGAACTGGACCGTGCAAGGCAGGCGGGAATCAATGTCCTGGTGGAGTGCACACCCGTCGGGGTAGGTCGTCGTACGGACATTCTCCTGGCCGTTTCCAAAGCGGCCGGATTTCCGCTTGTGGTTCCGACGGGCGTCTATCGGGAGCCATGGCTGCCCGATTGGGTCAAGGCTGCCGGCATGGGATCACTCCATGCCTGGATGCTTGGCGAACTGCAGGGCAACATCGGGGGAACCGGCGTGCAGGCAGCCTGGATCAAAATCAGCGCCGGGGATGACGGCATGACCCGCCAGGAGGCAAAAGTGCTGGAAGCCGCTTCATTGGCAGGCATTGCCACAAACGCGGCCATCGGCAGCCACACTGTGAAAGGCTCGACCGTGCGCAGCCAGCTGGATCTTTTAGAGAGGACAGGGTACCGGGCAGACAGGTTCATCTGGATTCACGCACAGGCTGAACCGGATTTCGAATTGCATGCTGAAATGGCAGGACGCGGTGCCTGGCTATCATATGACAACGTCGGCTCTCCGGAATCCGATGAAATCTGCCTCAACGGCCTCTTGAAAATGGTGGGGCTGGGATTTTCAGACCAACTGCTCATCAGTCATGATAGAGGC
>CAZFWQ010000409.1:0-3371 GCA_964522755.1 uncultured Oscillospiraceae bacterium
ATATTCATAGATACACCATTACTTCTATATCAATTAGGATATTCGGGTCCACTAAGAAAAAGCATCACTTCCGACATATTTGGTCAACTCGTCGAATGTGGTGCAACAGTAATGTGCTTCGATCATACCATCCGTGAGTGTCTGCGAATATTGCATGCAGTGAAAGCCATATTGATTAGCGGGAAGAAGCCTGAAAGAGCTAAAATGCGCCTTACCGTAGCACATTTCACTTCTTTCACGCATCCAATATTCGAGGTGGAAAATGCTATTATTTCGATGGAAATGGATTTAGTTAATCTTGGAATTGTCGTTTGCACTGATGAAATGTACCGTAAAGACAATTATGGAAAAGTAATCGATGAGAATGGGCTATATAGATACGTTTCATCAAGAATGAAAGATCCCAAGCATCCTACTGCGAGTGTGGAGTGTGATGTTCAGTCGATTGCTCGGACAAGCCTTTTTCGATCGAAAAACACATTTGGCACATTGAAGAATGCAGGGGCAATTTTTTTAACTAATAGTCCGTCTCTAGAACAGTACAGTCGCGAGTTTCTTGACGAGAACGAGAACAATAAAACAGTCTATTTGCACACCTGGATGGCCTCATACCTTGTCACCCTAATCGGGCTTAAGAATGCGGATCTACCATTTCGATTGCTTACGGAAACGTGCTATGCGTCTGTTGCCCCATCCGAAAGAGAGTGGGCTAAATATGTTGGAATTCTCAACAAAGAACGGAAAGAGAATCGTATTGCTGACAGAGACTTTACAATGCTTCGAAATCCATTAATAATCAGCTCGGCAATGGCTCGTACATGCGCTCGCTCGGGACGCGAATCCGCCCTTGACCCGCACGAGCTGCAGCGTGAATATTACAGTGACTTACAAAATGCCACATCAAAGGTCGATGAACTTGAAAAATCAGGAACGTCAAAGGATCAAGCGATTCTTGAAAAAGATCAAATAGCCAAATCAATGCAAGAAAAGAACGGTAAAATGAATGATTCAGTTAAAACTATCACTGATAATATGGAAATTGAAATTGCATCCAAATTCAAAAGGCGTAGAACAATATTTTCTGTCATCGCACAATTCATTTTGGCTTCCATTTTTGCAGCAATAGGTATTCTCTTTGCAGGAGCACTATTTGGGAATCTGCTTATGACTCTTATATCCGGAGCAACCTTCGTGCTTTCGGAAATCGTTTTCAATGTATTCAGACTACATACGAAAATCGCCGAATCAATTTCCATAAAGTCGCTAAAGAGGAGAAGAAAAGAACTAGACGCAATTCGCAAGATAATAGACGCTTAGGTTTCTATACGGATATTACTCAATCATGACAGTGAAGCAATGAAGTGATCTGAATATTCACCATAACACCCCCCTCGTGACCTTCTCGGCATCTACCCTGGCATGGCCGCGGTGTGGGATTGAGTGGCGTGGATGGCGTGGGAATTGCCTCATCCTTACCATGGGCGACCCCAAACCCGGAACACAGCCACTGGGGCTGGTTTCCAGTCGTCGTGTTAGCCCTTTGTTAGGTAAGCGTCAAACAGTGACCACCTAACGGATCAGGCCGAGATGGTGGTACCCTCGACAACGTCGGCAGGGGACTCGCGTACGACCTTTTTCATCCTGCAGCAGTCGGGAATCGAGTCCGACCAGGGCAGCAGCTCCTCGACGGCGGCCGGATCCGTCGTGTCGATGTTCGGTAGCCGCTCGAAGAGGAAGGTCAGGTATTCGAACGGCTTGAGGCCGTTCTCCTTGGCGGTCTCGACGATGCTGTAGACGACGGCGCTGGCCCTGGCTCCGCGAGACGTGTTGCTGAACAGCCAGTTCTTTCTTCCGATCACAAACGGCTTGATCGAGCGTTCGGCGCGGTTGTTGTCGAGTTCCAGACCACCGTCCTGAAGGAAGGCCGTGAGCTTGGTCCACTGGTTCAGGCAGTAGACGACGGCCTTACCGAGCAGGCTCTTCGGCGCCACTCCCGGCCGCGTCTTCCTGAGCCAGTCATGGAATGCGTCGAGAATGGGTGGACAGAGTTCCTGTCGTGCCGCAAGCCTCGCCGCGTCGTCCAGCTTCGCAAGTCCGCGTTCGACGGCGAATAGGCGGTTGCAGAAGGCAAGCCCCTCGCGGGACGTGCAGGGAGCGTCCTTCATTTCCTTCGGCAGCCCGGCGAGCGCGTTGGTGAAATATCGTCGCGCATGCGCCCAGCATCCTGCCTGCCGGATTCCCGGCACGGCGTCGTAGCCGGAATACCCGTCCGTCTGCAGCCAGCCCTTGTATCCCGAGAGGAACCGCCCGGCATGCTTGGCGGCGCGGGTCGTCTGGTAGTCGTACAGCACGATGGGCGGACCGTCCCGTCCGGTGCGGTACATCCACATGTACGAATCCGACTCCGGTTCCCGGTCCGACTCCCGCAGCACCTGCAGCGGGGTCTCGTCGGCCTGCAGGATCCTCCGCTCGAGGAGTTTTCCGTGCAGCGGCCCGTATATCGTCTCGAGCCACTCCGAACCCCGGATCACCCAGTTCGCCAGCGTCTGGCGGGACAGGTCCACGCCCAGACGGCTGAACAGCTGCTCCTGACGGTACAGCGGCATGGCGTACGTGTACTTCTGGTCACAGACATACGCGACGGCGGAGGCGGATGCCAGACTCTTCGGGAAGGCCGGCACCGGCATGGGTGCCGTGCGGATCGTCGTCGTGATCCCGACCTTCTCGCAGGAACGGCAGGAGTAGACGTGCTGGACATGCTCGACGACCACGACCTGCGCGGGAACGAGCTTCAGCTCGCGCCGGACCTGCGTGCTCATCTCGGTCAGGGTGCCGGCGCAGTCCGGGCAGACGCGCTCGTCTTCCGGAATCGTGTACTCGACGGTCTCGACCGGCAGGTCCGCCAACATCTCCTCGCGTTGCCCGACGCGCTTCCTCCGCCGGTAGGTGATCGTCTCAAGGGTCGGCTCCGGCTGCTGGGGAACGGCCGTATCCTCGGCCTCGTTGAACAGGGAGAGCTGCAGGTCGTCCGACGTCTCGCTGGACGTGCCAAACCGCTTCTTCTGGGATAGGAGGTACTGTTCCTCGTAGTATTTCAGCTTGGCGTCGAGTATGGCAATGGCTTCCGACTGCTCCGTGACAGTACGTTCCAACAACGAAATCGCCTCCTCCTGGGAGACGATCCGAGCGCTCAACTCTTCGATTTGCGAGGGGGATTTCGTATCGGATTCCATGGTCTGATTATACCGGAAACAGCCTCGGAACACAAGCGGAAATTGCCTTGAAATGCCTGATTCCAATAGGGTTTCCGACATTCTAGAAAGTCAGATCGCCGTGCGTAGCCGGACCTCTTTGTGCGCCTGTTTCTGGGT
>CAZFWQ010000410.1:0-3368 GCA_964522755.1 uncultured Oscillospiraceae bacterium
CCATACGATTCCCTGGGAATTGTCGCTGTGGTAAGATCCGTTGAAGTGAAGGATGGTCTTTTCGTTGAAGGCATTTTTCATCAGAAAGTGCGACATGGTTGCATCTTTAATGGCCTGCGCTTTGCCCAGGTTTGCCGTCAGGTGAGCGGGCATCCCATCCCCGATATTTTTGGCAATGTTGGCATAGCATTCCAGTGAATCGGGGTATTTAATGGGTAAGGGGGCGATCATGCCACGCTCCAGCGCATTGATGCTGTCGAGGCCTTCGAAGCCTTTGCTGTTCACAAGTGCAGCAAACCGCCTTGGGATGTTTGTGGCCTGGAATTTCAACCCCTTTTCCCTCGCAAAGTCAACAATGGGAGCGTAGTCGGTTTTGTAATTCGGCCAGAGTTTTGCTTCCGCCTCAAAATCCTTTTTGCGGATCATTTTCGAAAGATATTCATTGATCAGAAGCTGGTTGTCAACTTCAAACATCTCGGCCCCAAGCACCAGGTTAACGCCTTTTTCGGCAAACAGGTCCCTGGTAAGCTCCAGCTCGAGCCAGTGAGCAATCGGGTTCCTGTGAAGTTCCCCGAAAAAAATAATATCTGAATTTTTGGCAGCCTTCAGAATGTCGCCATAATCTACAACATGCCCTTTGGCGTTGTAGACTTTGTAAGCAGGCTTGTCGCTCTTCATGGCCAGGAAAGGGATCAGCAGCAGGAGGAGGAAGATGGAAGAGTTGATTTTCATGGTTAATATTTTACGATTTATTTATAAGTGACAAGTGACTAATGACAAGTGACAAATTTTTCTTTACTTGTCATTTGTCATTAGTCACTTGTCATTTCTTTTACTTTGCAAGCCCCTTTTCCTGGAACGCCAGAGGAAGCAATGATCCCATTCCCTGGAAAACAAACACCTCCCCGGTATGGCCTCCAAGGATGATCCGGATTTTATTGTTGAATTTCATCTCATATTCAACGATGGCCTGCCGGCACATGCCACAGGGGGGGACAGGGTCGGAAACTTCGAATTCATCAGCAATGGCACTGATGGCAATTGCTGCAACGGGGACATCAGGGAAATTTGAAGATGCTGCAAATACAGCAACCCTCTCGGCACACAGACCTGCTGGGAAAGACATGTTTTCCTGGTTGCTTCCTGTGAAAACAATTCCATTTGCAAGTCTTACAGCAGCTCCGACGTGGTAATGTGAATAAGGCGCATAAGACCCCGGGATGGCGCTTTTGGCTTTTTCAAGCAATTCGCGGTCAGAAAATGGTAATTCACTGTCCGAATCAAATGTTTGGTAATCAAAAGAGTGGGTAATTTGTTTCATTGGTTGGGTTTTATTCGACCGGGTTTTCTTCGTCTTCTTCGTCTATCACAGGGATTTCAGGCTTGGGCTGCACATATTTCCCTGCAAGGATCCCCGTATACTTTTCTTTGTCCTTGATCATCGCAATCGCATCGGCAAGTCCGGGGTCATTCTTCAGCGCTGAAACCACCTTCCCTTTCTGGTAATAGTATCTTGTCACTATTTCCATTTTAAGAAGTTCCTTCACCTCGTCTTTGTGTTTTTTCATGTCCCCTTGCTTATCCAGTTCCATGCGGCTGTAAAGATGATCGTATTCACCTTTGATCGAATCGAAATAGTTTTCTTTCAACGCAACAGTTTTCAGCTCTTCAAGGGCGCGTTCGCTTTTGGTCTTGTAGGAATAATCCTTCCCCTGGATAAAATTGATGAAGTCATTGTAGATTGTATCAGTGATCTCAAAAACATCGGCGGGAGGAATTGTGGCATGTTCCCGTGCAAATTTTGTTGCATAATCAAATACCAGGTATTTCCCGTAAAGTGCAAGAGCCAGGTTGCTGAATTGCCTTGGCTTGATAATGACATCGGGATTGATGCCGCCGCCATCATATACCGTGCGGCCAATCTTTGTTTTGAATGCCCTGATCAGGGAATCGGGGATTTTTCCGAAAGAGCCGTCTTTCTTCTTGTGTTCATAATCGATCGCCTGAATGCAGCGTCCGCTGGGGATATAATATTTTGCAACCGTGATCTTCATCTGAGCATTGTATGACAGAGGAACCACATTTTGAACCAGCCCTTTTCCGAATGAACGCTGGCCAATGATGACAGCCCGGTCAAGATCCTGGAGTGAACCGGCCAGGATTTCACTGGCGGAGGCGCTCGATCGGTCAACCAGGACGACTACCGGGATACTCAGATCCACAGGAGGGCTCATGGTAAGGTGCGACCGGTTTTTATCAGCCAGTTTCCCTTTGGTACTGACAATTTCCAGCCCACGCTCAACAAAAATATTGGCAATATCCACGGCCTCATTCAGTAATCCGCCGCCATTGCCGCGCAGATCGATGATAATGCCTTGCAGATCGTTTCCCTCTTTGAGTTTCAGATAGGCTTGTTTCACCTCTTTGGCCGCATTCTGGGTGAAACCTGTCAGTCTGATAAAACCGGTGGTTGGGTCGACCATCCCATAATACGGAATGTTGTCGATCTTGATATTTTCCCGTGTTATTGTTTTTTCAAAAGGCTTGCTTTCGCCTTCCCGCTGTATCAGGATTGTGACAGGAGTTCCTGCCTGGCCCTTCAGAATTGCACTGACATCATCATATGATTTCCCTTTCGCCTGCTTGCCGTTAACCTCCAGGATTTTGTCCCCGGCTTTCAGCCCTGCCTTATCAGAAGGTGAACCTTCATATGGCTCTGATATCATGATATACTCTCCCTGTTGATGGATGAGTGATCCGATTCCGCCATATTGTCCGGTTGTGATGAACTTATAATCTTCAACCTGCGATTCAGGGATGAAGTTGGTATATGGATCGAGCGATTCCAGCATGGCTTCAATGCCGGTTTGAGTCAGTTCCCCGGGATTGATCTCGTCCACATAATCCTGGTTCAGCTCCTTGATAAGGTTTGAATAGATATCAAGGTTTTTCATGATCTCAAACCCCTGCTGGTTCGGCGCCTGTGCCCAAGCTCCCGTGACCATGGATCCAAATATGAAAACCAATAAAATATATTTTCTGCTTCGCCTCATTCTTCTGTTTTGATTCACGATATTAACATTTTGCATTTTAATATTTGATTTTTGCATTTTGCATTTTCCCATTTGCTCACGGTACCGGATCATACCCGCTTCCTCCCCATGGATGACACCTCCCGATTCGTTTCAGCGCCATCCAACCACCACGGAATGGCCCGTATTTTACAATCGCCTCAACCCCAAAAACCGAACAACTGGGCGTATAACGGCACGAAGGCATAAGATAAGGAGAAATGGCTCCCTGATAAAACCGGATCAGTAAAATGAAAAAACTACCCAGTAACTTTTTCATTCTCTTCAACTAAACGG
>CAZFWQ010000411.1:0-1420 GCA_964522755.1 uncultured Oscillospiraceae bacterium
CGTATGGCCGGGCATGTGCATGACACCAACCCGCATCCGGCCTACATGCAGCACGTCGCCGTCGCGCACGGGTTCGTTGACACATGCGCTGCTTGCCTTTTCATGCATGACGTACGCGCAACGCAAGGCGTCTTTCAGGGCCGCGCCGGCCGATATGTGGTCAGCGTGCGTATGGGTGTCGATGACATGGGTCAGGGTGAACCTGCGTTTCCTGATGAGGTTCAGATAATCGCCGAAGTGCTCCAGTACCGGGTCAATCAGGGCGGCGAACCCTTCTTCGCCATCGGCAAGCAGATAGGATTTGCATGCGTGCAGATGCAGGGATTCCATTATCATGATTTCACCTCCACCAGTGTTTCGGCGAAACACCGCACGGACAGGAGTTAAGAACGTGACTGCCCGGGACAAGTCGATGCGGGATAACCGGAAGGTGATGTCTCCATGCATGTGTATTGGAAAATACGACGGCCGGATGCCAGGCGGAATACGTGGGAAAACAGACGGTGACTATCCATCCTCCTTCATTCTAGGGGTTGAAAAAAGGGGTTTCAAGGCCCCTTCTTTCCTAATTTTACAATTTTATTCGGTTTTTTTGGGTTTTTCGGACTTCCTGTTCCATCGAACGGGATGATCATCACAACCACCCCATGGCTGAATCATTCGAACACGGACATGTCCAGTCCGAGATAATCGGGGATCAAACGGAACAAGGGCCATTTGCCAAGAGTAATCCGTCCGTCGTCATCGGGGTATATTCCGATGATGCGGCCCGCGCAAGCCGCCTGGGCAGCACGGATGCCGAGGGTGGAATCTTCCACGATGATGCATTCCGAAGCAGGAATTCCCAGTCGTTCCACTGCCCGGTTGAAAAGGGCTGGATGCGGTTTTCCGGGAAGGGTGCCGTCGGCATAAATGATGCGCTCCATTGGAAACCATCGGTCAAGTCCGAATTGTCCGCGATAGAACGCGATGTTCTCTGCTGGAGCGGCCGTGGCGATGGCCATCGGGATTTCATTGGACTTCAGGAGATCGAAAAACGCCTCGGCACCAGGAACCAGCCTGCTGGTCCCGGGATTCTGCAGCAGCTGCCTGCGGTATATGTCTTCCTTCAGTTCACCGTAGGCCCGCCCTTCTTCCTGAGACAGATCCCTCCCGAATACATAGGAGAAAATTTCCCGGTTCGTGTGTCCATGGACATGATGCTCGAACTCTTCTTCTGAAAAACCCGTTCCGCGTAAAGTCGGAATCAATTGGCGCCAGGCTTCTTCGTGTGCCTGCGTGTCAAATACAAGTGTCCCGTTGAAATCGAATATGATGCCGCGACAAACCATTTACACCCCCTAGGTGATTGAAGTCTTAGTGCCGCCCGCAAAACGGCACAGCCAAGCGGGGCTGTGCCGGAGGGCGTTGCGGCACTTAG
>CAZFWQ010000411.1:1520-3367 GCA_964522755.1 uncultured Oscillospiraceae bacterium
CGTTGCGGCACTTAGACTTCAACACCCCAAAGTGATTGAAGTCCTAGTGCCGCTGCCGCTGTTTCATTCTGCGGGTCTTTCCTTTGCCTTGTCGGTCTCTCCCGCATTTTTGTTGGCGGCCTTGCGGTCTGCCCGCATTTCATCCACCGTTTTGATTTTCAGGCGCGCGGAACCTTCATATCCGACTTTGGTGGCAATGAGCGTTCCGGCAGCCATGCCCTCGTCAAGCCGGGTCTTTGCCAGCGCAATGGCTTTCCCGTACTGCGGAAGCCATTGTGCCTGTTCAACCAGCAGTTCGTCGACCATCTGCCAGATTTCAGGCGGATTGCAGACAGCGCCGACAAGCGGATCCATCATCATGGCCTGGCGCAGCAGGGTGTCATCGCCATTTACGGCTGCAAGGACAGACATGCGCTGGACGGTGATGGAGGCGTTGCATATGGCGGCGCATCCGAGCGGCAGATCTCCCACCTTCGGGATGTTCACGCCATGGGCATCGACATAGCCGGGGACTTCCACTATCGCATCATCCGGCAGGTTCGTGATGGTCCCGTTATTGACCACGTTGAAATGGCCACGATACAGGCGGCCTGTTTCCAGACCCTCTATGATGTAGGAGCCATGCTCTTCGCTCCTCTTCTCCGCGGTATAAGGACGTGCGGGATCCTTCATCCATTGCGGAAACTCTGTTTCAAACCAGTTGCGCCCTTCCGTGCAGACGCGGAGATACCCGCCCGTTTCACCGTTGATCCATGACCCGAGGTCTATCCAGTCGCGGATTTCATCGGGCCGCTTGCGGTACCAGGCGACATATTCGCTGAGATGGCCGTTGGATTCCGTGCTGTAGTACCCGAACCGCCGCAGCATGTCAATGCGGACCTTTTCTGTCCTGCTGAACTCCGGATGCTTTTCGAATGCCTCCAGGAGATCGCCCGTGCGATCCACGCCATGCGCCTTGATCTGCTCCACAGTCCCTGTCGCGGCACGCACAAAAAGCGCGGGACAATGACCTGCAGACACAAGCTTCACTTGCCCCGTCTGTTCATCAAGAAGCCAGTGCAAATGGGTACAATTCCTGCCGGAGAATTCAAAAAAGGCATCAAGGTTCAAATCGACAATGAACCCTACGAAATGCTCGAATGCAACTTCGTAAAGCCCGGGAAGGGTCAGGCCCTCTACCGCACCAAACTCCGCAATCTGCTCCGCGGTTCCCTCTTCGAAAAAACCTACCGCAACGGCGACTCTCTCGAAGCCGCCGACGTCCATCGCAACGAAGGTGTCTACTCCTTCCGTGATGGCGAAAACTACGTCTTCATGGATAACTCCACCTTCGAACAGCACAGCCTCCCCGCCGCCGTCGTCGCCGACGACATGCGCTGGCTCCAGGAAGGTGCCACCGTCACGCTCCTCTTCTGGAACGGACAACTCATCAGCATGACGCCCCCACAGCAGGTCATCCTGAAAGTCACCTACACCGAACCCGCCGCCCGCGGAAACACCGCCACCAACGTCACCAAACCCGCCACCGTCGAAACCGGTGCCGAAATCCAGGTGCCCGCCTTCATCAAGGACGGCGACCGCGTCAAAATCGACACCGCCAGCGGCGAATACATGGAACGCGTTCAATCCTGATTATGACCCCAGACCCAATCGATCAGCCCCACAACGGCCTACTCTACATCGAAACCGTCGGCTGCCAGATGAACATGCTGGACAGCGAACTGGTAGTCGCCGCCCTGCGCCGCGACGGCTACCAGCTCACCGACAACCCCAAAGAGGCCGACACAGTCATTTTCAATACCTGCAGCGTCCGTGAACACGCCGAACACAAAATCTACAGCGCCCTC
>CAZFWQ010000412.1:0-3366 GCA_964522755.1 uncultured Oscillospiraceae bacterium
AGGGGCCTGTCCAACTCTTTTGACAGGACGCCCAGCGCCCTGAAATGGTCCGTCCTGTCATTGAGCGAGGGAATGATGGGGCAGCGGATGATGATATCCGCACCAAGGCTGCAAAGCCTGCGCAGGTTTTCGAGAATTGGAGCTAGCCTGGCTCCGGTGCATGCAAGGTGCCTTTCAGGATCCGTCTCCTTCAAATCATAAAGAAACAGATCGGCATGCGGCGCAATCTGCTCGAATGCGGAAAAAGGAACCGCACCGCAGGTCTCGACGGCGCAGTGGGTTCCTGTCGGCCTTATCAGCTGCAGTATCGCAGATGCAAAATTGATTTGAATCAGGGGTTCGCCGCCGGAAATCGTGATGCCTCCGCCGCTCGCCAGATAATAGCGCTGATCCCTCATCAGGTCGGATACGACCTCTCCCGCGGACATCGTGCGCCCGACAACTTCAAGCGCGCCCGCCGGGCATGCTTCCACGCAGCGCCGGCAAAGTCGGCAGGCAGACCGATCCAGGATGTGAACCCCGTCTATCGTCTTGTGAACATCAGGACAAAGGTGCACGCACGTTTCACAGCCGATGCACCGGTTTCTGGTGAAGGAAAGGATTGGGCGGCCGGAAATGCCTTCCGGATTATGGCACCAGATGCACTTCAGCGGACAGCCTTTGAAAAAAACAGTTGTGCGGATGCCGGGTCCATCATGCACGGAAAACGCCTGAAAACCAAAGACCTCGCCTTGGACTGCTGCCGGATCGGATATCATGTGCATGCATTGCCCTCATCTTCAGCATAAGAATACGGCATGACCGCATTCGCATTCTCGTGTACGTTGCCCTGAAGCGGCCGGGTATACAGTGATTTCACGCCGCCTTGAAACGCGCGCCAATGCTGTTTGTGTACGCTGCCCTGAAGCGGCCGGGTAATCCGAACCATTGCGCTCTGCCCTGAAGCGTTTGCCTATCCTGACTACGGAATCAGTTGGCCAGTTCATGCGCGGTCCGGCTGATGATCTCATTCTGAAGCTGATGGTCAAGATTTACGAAATACTCGCAGTAACCGGCTATCCGCACCACGATGTCGCGATTCTGTTCCGGATGCGCCTGTGCTGCCTTCAAATCCTCTATCCGCTGCATGTTGAACTGCATCTGCGGGCCATTATCCTGCAGATAGGCATGGATGAGGGAAGACAATATGATTTTGCCGGATGGTTTCTGGGCCCAGCTCGGATTAATCTTGACATTCAAGGCAAATGCGCCCGTCACCTTTGAGAAATCAAGTTTCAGAACCGAATTCATCAGTTTGGTCGGGCCATGGACGTCCTTGCCCTGGCTTGGACCGATGCAATCGCTCAGGGGCTTTCCCTTCAGGCGACCGTTGGGCGTCGCGCCGGTCACTTCGCCGGTTGTGACGTGACTGTTGTAGGAAAACAGGACATTGACAAAACGGGCCGTCTTGTCTTCGTTGCAATCGAATACACCGTCGCAGTACGCGTCGAAAATCGTCTTGGCCAAGTCATCGGCCGTATCCAGATCATTTCCATAAGCAGGCGCCTGAGAACCGAGCATCGCACGAAGCGACTCATTTCCGGTAAAATTCTCTCTCAGCACTTGTGAGAGTTCGTCAAGGCTGAGCTGTTTCCTGTCATATACGAAGGTCTTGATTGCAGAAAGGGAATCTGCGGCAGTTCCAAGGCCTGAACCTCCGATGGCAATCTGCGCGGGAAGCGCGGCCCCGCCCTGGAACATGTCAATCCCATTTTTAAGGCAATCGTCAATGAGGACGGAGGCAAAAGGATCGTAATAGTTCTTCCTCATCTGCGCGAGTCTTTCCACTCCCGCGGCATGTGAACGGTCTATGGTCTTGCCCAGTGCCTGCAGGTACTCCCGCATGAACGCTTCAAAGTCGGGAAGGTGGATGTCTCCGGCACGGCTCTTTTCAATGAGGTCAAGGATAATCTGGACGAAATTGACTCCGCCCGCCCCTCCCCAATTGGCCTGCCTTCCCTGGATCATGATTTCCACACAGCCCATATTGTAGTAATCGCGTGCCACTTCCACCGGATACCCAAGCTTTGTCAGATTGGGAACCCATAGCCGGTCGTTGAGGATCATGGGCATGCCAAAACCGACTTGTATTGTCTGAACCGCTTCATCCAGCAGCCAGGTCGGGCTGACCTCGGTGTCGATGCGGACGGAAACGTTCGGATAAGGCAGCCGCAAGGCACGGATGGTTTCTATGCAGCACCTTGTCAGATCGCTCGCGCCATCCGTTCCGTCGGGCTTGACACCGCCGAGGCAAAGGCTTTGCACTGTACGCATCTTGGGTTCGTTGACCTTGAGAAAGGCACAGGCCAGCAGTTCCGAGGCCTGTTCGCGGGTCATCCGGCCATCTTCCAGGTCCTTCTCGTAGAATGGACGCATGTACTGGTCGAAACGGGCAAAGGACAATGCCGAACCCCCTGCCAGGTTTCCGATGATATGCGTCATCCAAACCAGCTGAAGCGCTTCGCGGAAGGTTTCAGGTTTTTGAGTGGCGATTTTGCGGCAGATTTCCGCCATCGAGCCCAATTCCATGGCCCGGGCAGGATCGGCGGCCTCGCGTTCCTTCTCGATTGTCGCGGCATAGCGTTCTATGAAGCGGATGGCTGCCAGCAGGGTAATGCGTGCTGCGGAATAGAATTCTTCCTTTTCAGGGCCCGCGCCGGCTGCAAGAGTGTTGACCTCGTCAAGCAGGCTGCCGAATCCCCGCTGCACGCATTTGCCATAGTTGAGATCAAGATGGTTGGCAGCCTCCCAGGGAAGCTCCTCTATGAGGCGCATGGTTTTTTCACCGTAGTCATATTCAAAGTGACGCTCGATGACACGGCCAATCTCAAACGCTTCAACAGAGGCATCACCTTTATATTTATCGCAAAGAATCCTGATGATTTCCTGCATGTCCAGAAACCGTATCGAGGCATCGTAATGATCCCGAGCCATCAAGGCCCAGCGTTGGGTTGTAAAGCTCACGTTCTTCTTGAAGCCGATGGCGATGCGGTTTTTTCCTTCTTCCAGATGGCCCGACTTGATGTCAATATAGTCCTGAACCGCCCGATCCGCCGAGGAGAGCTGCATGTCGAACGAAGGCACATCGGTGTCCAGAGGCCAGGTTCCAAGAACTGACCCGGCAACCAGCTCGTATGGCAGCACAACTTGCCCGGCCTGATCGAGAAGATGCGCAAAAGCCTTTGCACGCCGGATCCTGGTTGGTTCGCCCAGCGTTTCCCCAAGTGATTGCGCGATAAGGGGAAAAAATGTGGTCTTGCGGACCGGGGCGGGGGGGGGGGGGGCCTGGGGGGCGGACACGTGCCAGGCACGGGTACCCTCCACCTA
>CAZFWQ010000413.1:0-3354 GCA_964522755.1 uncultured Oscillospiraceae bacterium
CATTCTCACCGGACTGCTGCTCGCGGGAATCGACAATCCGCTTGTCATCGCCCTGCTGACTGCGGTCATCGATGCACTGCCCGTTTTCGGCGCGGGTGCCATCCTGATTCCCTGGGGCATTGCCTTGATCGTGACCGGCAATGTGAAACTCGGCATATTCCTGTTGATTCTCGACGGAGTCATCCTGATAGTGCGCCACCTCATCGAACCGAGGATTGTGGGTCGTCAAATCGGCATTCACCCGCTGCTCACGCTGCTGGGCATGTATCTGGGGCTTCAGTGGATTGGCGTACTGGGCATGATTCTTGGACCCATCTGCATGGTGCTGCTTAAAGCCATTCTGGACGGCGTCCTGAAAATGGAGCGGTTTACTGCTTTCGTGTCGCATCTGTTCCGTGAGAGCAATCTGAAAACCGAATCCGTTGCGGGCAGGGGCGAACCGGCGGAAGTGGAATCTGCGTCGCTGGCGGGTATGCCTATCGAGGCGGTTTCCGCATTGTTCAGCGACAGGGGGCCTTTTACTGAATCTGCGTCAGAGCGCGACAGGGGGCCTCATGATGAATCTGCGTCAGAGTGCGACAAGCAGCCAGAAGATGAATCCGCATCAGGCAGCGACAGCCCTGCGGAAGTGGAATCGCAGCCGCGCATGCAGGGTCGTGCATGAACCATGCGCATATCCGCCAAATCATAGTCAGCAACCCTTGTCTGGCATCATGTGAAAACGGGGGTCAATAAGCTTGTAATGCTTTTACCGAAAGGGATTTCAATGTTTTCACGCAGCTCTGCCTCTGTGCAGGCGCTTGCTTTTATTCCTGCATATGCTGTATTCTTGTATAATCGGATGTTCAATGTGAACCATGCCAGACACACGTCAAGTTCCGGAAATCCGCGGCAGCCGCATTCAGGACGCCGGCATTGAAGCCAACCGCCTTCACGGGAAGAAAACGCCAGGACAAAGGAGATAGGAATGGAACAGCTCATCAAGAGCATGAAAAGTCAATTCGCCACATTCAGCAAAGGACAGAAACTGATTGCAAGTTTCATCATGGAACATTCTGACCGCGCGGCCTTCATGACGGCTGCCAAACTCGGGGAAGAGGTCGGGGTCAGCGAGTCCACCGTCGTCCGCTTCGCCATCGAACTGGGCTATGACGGATATCCCCGATTGCAGAGGGAACTCAGGGAAGTAATCAAAAGCAAGCTTACCTCCGCGCAGCGGCTTGACGTTTCCTCCGCCCACATTGATCCGGAAAACATACTGAAGACGGTTCTGCTGGCTGACATGAACAAACTGCGCATAACCATCGAGGAAGCAGACACGATGATGTTCAACAAAGCTGTGGAGGAAATACTCGCGGCTGACAGGATCTATATCCTTGGCGTCCGGAGCTCCGCGGCGCTGGCAAGTTTTCTCGGATTCTACTTCAACCTTGTCTTCGAAAATGTTCGTCTCGTACACACTACATCGGTCAGCGAGATGTTCGAACAGATTGTCAATGCCCGCCAGGGTGACGTCGTGCTGGGCATCAGTTTCCCCAGGTATTCCAAACGGACTACGAAAGCCATGCAGTATGCTGCAAACCAGGGCGCAACTGTGATAGCCATCACGGACAACGCCACCTCGCCGCTGGCTCTGTGCAGTTCATTGCAGCTTTTTGCACGCAGTGACATGGCCTCGTTCGTCGACTCGCTCGTAGCCCCGCTCAGCCTCATCAACGCACTGATTGTCGCCATCGGCATGAAGCGCCGCGACAGGATCCATGCCACGCTTGAAAAACTCGAGGCCATATGGGACGAATACCAGGTGTATGAAAAAGGAGAACAATACGAGGGACTTTCAAATGATTGATTCTGATGGTGAAACCGCATCGGACACCGGCATGTACGGCTCCGGAACGGGAACGTGCAGGTCCGTCGCCGTCATCGGCGCAGGCGCGGCAGGGCTGATGGCTGCGGGTTTCGCCGCCGCCAGGGGCCATCGTGTCACGATACTTGAAAAAGGGCGCAGGCCGGGCCAGAAACTGCTGATAACCGGCAAAGGCCGGTGCAATGTGACGAACCGATGCGATACGGATACATTCATGGCCAACGTGCCCGGAAACGGGCAATTTCTCCATTCGTCCTACAGCCGGTTTCCCTCGGAGGCAATCATGCGGTTCTTTGAAGAACGCGGCGTGCCTCTGAAGGTAGAGCGCGGAAACCGTGTTTTCCCGGTTTCGGACCGGGCATCCGACATCGTGGAGGCTTTGGTTCGGCACGCCGAATCATCCGGTGCCGTGATCGCCTGCCATCGTGCGGTGAGAGGCATTGCGACAGACAACGGCCGGGTTTGTGGAGTCCGGTTTTCAGACGGCCGGATTGAGCCGTATGATTCCGTGTTCGTGGCAACCGGCGGACTTTCCTATCAGGCAACGGGTTCTACCGGGGACGGGTATCGTTTCGCGAAAGACGCCGGTCACACGGTCATTTCCCCCCAGCCGTCGCTTGTGCCCCTCCAGACAGAGGAAACCTGGGTCGAAGCCGCTTCGGGCCTGACATTGAAAAACATCAGCGCCCGTTTTGAGGATTCGAAGGGGAAGACGGTCCATACTGAATTCGGAGACCTCCTGATTGCACATTTCGGCGTGACCGGCCCCGTCATCCTTTCGGCCAGCCGCCACCTTCACCGGGACGGATTCAAGGGGTATCGCCTCCATATCGACCTGAAACCGGCTCTGGATGCGGAAACGCTGGACAGGCGCATTCAACGGGATTTCGCGGAGTATCCGAACCGGGAGTTCAAAAACATCCTATCGGGATTGCTTCCATCCGGACTCATCCCCGTGATGATATCCGAAACCGGCATTCCGCCGCTAAAACCCGTTCACCAGGTATCCAAAGCGGAAAGGGCCGTCCTGTGCGGGAAACTGAAGGATTTGACATTGACCATACGCGGCGCCCGCCCGGTGGATGAGGCCATCATCACGGCAGGCGGCGTTTCGGTGAAAGAAGTGAATCCATCAACGATGGAATCCAAAAAAGTGAAGGGACTTTATTTTGCCGGGGAAGTATTGGATGTCGATGCATATACCGGCGGTTTCAACCTGACCATTGCCTTCGCAACAGGTTATTGCGCGGGAATGTCCGCTTGAGGACCGATGTTTCCGGCTCTGGCCGTCATTGCGGAACAGGCCGCAACGGCACATGATTTCCATGTGGAATCCAAGTTCGGCGCTGCCGGTCTGCGAACCCGAACGGCGGCATTCAGAAGGAGAAGATACATGCAAAAGGATACGGGCAGCAGGGATGAACGACCCGCCGGCAGCAGGGATGAACGACCCGCCGGCAGCAGGGATGAACGACCCGCCGGCAGCA
>CAZFWQ010000414.1:0-770 GCA_964522755.1 uncultured Oscillospiraceae bacterium
CAACTCCTCGAAAGAGACATACCGTACACCGTACTGCAGTTCCATCTCCGCAGTTCGCCTTGCCATGTCGAAGTATTGTACTTCGGCGCCAAAGGCTCTGAAGAGGGCCGCCACCTTCGCGCCAATATTGCCCAATCCGACGATTCCCACCAGCTTGCCGTTGATAACAAACATCCTTTTCATAAACTCATTTTTAGGCCATTGCTCATTCATAATCCCGTTATGCATCTTGATAAGGTTACGCAGAACGGCCAGTGTCAGCAGGATCGTCATTTCCGCAACCTGGGTAGAATTAATTCCGGACATGACAGCGACAGGAATGTTATGTTCCCCGGCCGCCTTGATGTCAACGATGTCGTAGCCGGCTCCCCAGCGCTGGATGAATTTTGTTCTGTGCAGGTTCTTAATGGTCGTCTCTCTCAGCTCGAGCGTCCTGAAAACAATGTAATCGGCATCCTGAAGCTTGTCATAGTCCTCCGTCGAAGGAACAAGAAAAAACTCAAAGCCTTCCGGCATTATTTTTTGGAAGGACGCTTGCATTTTACTGTTGAACGGGCCTACCAGCGCAATTTTTTCCATGACAACTCCTCTTTCTATGATGAAATCAGGATAAAATCTCCATTAGTTTGCCAACACTGTCGAGTTCATGAAGCCCCATGGCTGTATCATACAGGTTCTGCTGCGTCTCCTTGTCATAGAGATCCAGCGCACAGGAGCGGAGCTTCTCAACCATATCACCGCTTCGCAGGGGCACCTCCGGATCACCTTTG
>CAZFWQ010000414.1:780-3343 GCA_964522755.1 uncultured Oscillospiraceae bacterium
GTTTCGCTTTTCACGGTTCCGTCTTTTAAAAGGATATCGATACGCGCGCCACGGATACCGGCTTCTTTGTTCTGCAGGGCCGGCTCGTTGACAATTTCCATCTTGCCGATCATTGCCTTCACTTCATTGCTCATGTGGCCGGCATTCTTCAGGTCATCGAGTGTAAACCGGCCGGTCACCAGAGCGGTAGCAGCGGCATAGGTGATACTCAGCTTTGCTTCATCCTCGCTTTTCGGTTCGAAAATGTTTCCGGCAATCTTGATGGCCGAAGAATAGGTATGGATCTTGATGGCTTCAACGGCATTCGGCTCGAGAATGCCGGTTTCCCGCAGTCTCAGGGCGGCATCAACCGGTGCGTGCGCATGTCTGCAGGCCGGGTAGAGTTTGATATAGCAGGTGGTGATTTTGAAATGTTTGCCCAAGTCATCCGGAAGGATTGACCAGTCGGCGCCGTCCGCGAAGGCCTTCAGAAATCCCTTGTCTCCTTCAAGTGGATCTTTTGGCGCATCCGCACCTGCCCTTGCAAACAAGGCTGAAAGGATTCCGGTGCGCGCCGCATTTCCGGGATTGAGCGGTTTGGCCATCTGCCCGCTGTCCGAAACCTCGTGTAATCCGGAGGCTTGAACAGCCGCCAGGCTTATCGAGCGGCGTACGCCATCTTCCGCCAGGCCCAGGGTTTTCGCCGCCGCCGCTCCGGCCGCGACCGCCCCTATGGTGCCGGTGCTGTGAAAACCGCGCAGGAAATGGGAAGGCATCATCACATTACCCAAGCGGACGTAAACATCATAACCGGCCACAATCGCAGTGATGGCATCTTTCCCGCTTATTCCCTGAGCCTCGGCCAGACTCAGCACGGCCGGGATGATCGCAGTTCCCGGATGTCCCGTTGCAGTCCGATTCCCGTCGTCCATATCGGCGCCATGACCGTATACGGCATTGATAAAACCTGCATGCGCTGCCGGAAGCTTGCCGCCGCCGAACAAAACGGTGCTTTCCGGTTTCCCGCCCATGCCTCCGATGACATCCAACACGACCTTGTTGAACACCTTGTTCACCTTGTACCCTGCCATGGCGGAGACGAGATAATCCAGTACAAGCAGCTGTGTATAGCCCACAACATCATCTGGGAGGTCTTTGTATTGAAGGCGGCTTACATGGTGGCTTAAAAGTGTCGTGGGGTGAAGTTTCATAAGCGACATTGCGATCTCCTAACGCCATGGGGTTTGTCTGGTCTAATCTTGCGCTTTTGTTATGAGTTTCTCCAGCCATGCTCTTTCTTCAGGCAGCACGTTGTTTCCAGGAGCGGAATGCTTTCAGCAAACTGGGACCGACCATCATTGCCAAACCAAGCGCCAAGAAGGATGCGCAGATTGGTTTTTCAAGGAATACCAAGAAGTTACCGTCAGCAATCCGCAGGGCTGTACGAAAATTATTTTCCGCCATTCCACCCAGCACGAGGCCAAGCAAAATGGGGACGATCGGATAATCCAGTTTGATCAGGAGATAGCCCCCGAGACCGCACATGAGCATGATCCAGACATCCCGCACATTCTGGTTCACGCTGTACACGCCGGCAATGGTGATGATCACCACAAGCGGGGTCATGAACGGCATCGATTTTTTGACCGCCCAGACGAAGAAAGGCACACCGATAATGTTCATAATCACCAGCATGACGTTTCCTACATACATGCTGGCGATCAATCCCCATGCGATATCCGGATGCTGGGTAAAAAGTTGAGGGCCGGGTTGGAGGCCGAACATCATGAAGCCTGTAAGCAGAATGGCGGTGGTGGCGGAACCGGGTATCGCCAGGGCCATGAGCGGAATCATATGCCCCGCGGCGGATGCGTTGTTGGCCGATTCCGTGCTGGCGATGGCATCCATCGACCCAGAGCCGAACAGCTCGGGATGTTTGGAATATTTCCTTTCAACCCCGTACGATATGAATGAAGCGATGGTAGCGCCGGCGCCCGGAATCATCCCGCAGATAAAACCGACAAGCGTGCCACGGGCACAGGGCAGGGTGCTCTCTTTTAACTCTTGGAAGTTGGGCATAATTCTACCCAGCTTGTTCAGGCTGATCTCTTCGAACTCTTCCGTGTTTTCCATGCTGCTCATGACCTCGGCCAAGGCGAAGAAACCCATGGCAAAGGGCATAAAGTCCAGACCATCCATCAGGAATTCGGTCCCAAAAGTCAGCCTGGGCACGCCAATGATGATATCTTGGCCAACGGTAGCGGCAAGGAGGCCTATGCAAAGGGCGACCAGACTCTTGCTGACTGAACCCGTCGTAAAGCTGGACACAAAGGCGAAGGCCATGGCAATAACGGCGAATTTCTCCGCAGGCCCGAAAAGCAATGCTTTCGATGCCAAGTAGGGGGCAAAGAAGGTGAGGGCAATTGTCCCAAGGGTTCCAGCGACAAATGAACCAATGGCCGCAATCCCCAACGCGACGCCGCCCCGTCCCTGTTTCGCCAGTTTGAACCCCTCCACCGCGCTCATGACCGCAGAACTCTCCCCGGGGATATTCAACAGGACAGAGGTAATGGTTCCACCGTAC
>CAZFWQ010000415.1:0-3340 GCA_964522755.1 uncultured Oscillospiraceae bacterium
AATTGCCGATTTGGCTGAATGTTCCGATTCCCGGCGCGACGCGGAGCAGCGGATCTTGAATTTTCGCTTTCACTGCCGATGAAATGCGGTCTGCATGGATTACCTTGATGTCACGACCGAAGTAATTTCGGATTTCGACAGGGAGGGGATCTGTCAGGCCGCTTTCATTGTGCAGCCGTGCCACCAGCGCCTGAGCTTTGACAAGCATGTCTTCCCGCTCGACTGCCCCATTGGCGCAAAGTGCATTGCAGAATGTTTCCCGGATTTCATCGGATATACCAAGATTCGAAAAGGCCGTGCCGAACCATTTGCTGTACGGCGCGTACTTGTTGCGGTACAGAAAGCAAAGGCGCATCAGGCGTTCGATGATTCTAGCGCATATAATCCTGGATCCGGCTTCATCGCCACGGACTGCGCATCGCTTGGCAAAAGCCTGCTCTTCGCCGATCAGTGCCCATTGCGATGCAATGAGGTACAGCTTCACATCTTCGGGATAATGGGCATATTGATTCCTGATTTCATTGAACTGCAGCATGTCGATGAATAATTTACCTGAAGTCAGGCCCAGCAGGCGATTCTCACTCAAAGCCAGCCAATCGAAGCTGTCGCGGGGCTGTATTCCAATGTATTCCATGATGAATTGCTCTGGTGAATGAATCCAATATAGCGGTGAAACGAGGCCTTCCCGAATGTTTGATGCCCATCGGATGCCAGGATCGGCGGAATCGGGTTCGGAAAAATTCACACTATGGCCCCTATGTTCATAGGGAAACCCTGCCGCAAACAAAACGGCCAATTCCTTTCGAAGGGATAGGTCCGATTCGCGGAGGAACAGATGGAACCTTGGACCCCACATGTGGTCGGTTGAAGTAACGTCATCATATCCCAGGACATCGGAACCATATCCGATGAGACCGGCCGAGTAGGAAAGGTTCGGATAGTGCTTCCGGAGAAGCGGCGCGACGATTTCCATGAAGAATGATTCGCACAGGTCAAGACCTTTGATGAAAGGCTTCATGGTTTCCTCCGCCAGTCGGTCCGGGTTTTTGGCAATGGCTTCATGACGCTGCCAGGGCGACGCAACTTGCATGATATTGCAGTTCTGCCTGCGCTTCCAGTATTATATACTATAAGCGTGTTGTCAGGTACTTCGGGCATACGGAGGGCAGCCAGCTTTTTCTCTGCCAGATTGCAAAACTGCCAAAACTGTAATCATTGAAGGGAGCGAAAGTCATGCAGAATCGCGAAAGCAGGTCAACTCCTCAATGCAGTCCCATTCCCATTCATGACGCTTACAACAGGAACATTTCAAAACTGACGGCAGATGACTGTTCTGGCAATGTGCTTGAAAACAGGCAGCACCTGCTGACCGGCGTGAATATTCTTTGCGGGATACCCTTTGAACTGGGAATGGAGGGTGACGCACCCAATGTGCTTCTGCTGAAGGACAGTCCGGTCACCCTGGATCTGCCCCGGCCTTCCCGCGATCCTTTCCTGATATTCCTTCACGCGGCGGACTACAAGGCGAATGAATGCGGAGAAGACGGCCTTGTGCGTCATCACATGGGCACGCCGCGTTTGGGTGAAACGGTTGCAGTATATTCGTTTCGATATGCGGATGGGACCAGCCACGACATCCCCGTCAGGCGCAGGTTCAATATCGGCGAGTTTACGCACGGCTGGGGGGCGGATTGCTTCGAATGCATCCCGCATGCGAAACCGCAGGCGTTCCGATCAAATACCGATGAAATTGTTCGAAACGGGGTATCCGGGCGGGCGTGGGGGAACAGCCTGTTCAATTCAACCGGAGGTGGTTCCGACAGCTCGATGAAACACTGGATCTTTGCGGCGGAGAATCCGCATACCGACAAGGACTTGTGTTCAATCACCTTCAGGCCTGCAGACGGGACGGTTTTCCTTTTTGGTTTGACAGGCAGTGACCTTCAGACCAATCCCATCCGCTGGGAAGCCTCGAAACGGATGAAACTCGTATTGCCGGAAGGTAGTGAACTGAACCGGTTCGGAGATTTCGACGATTTGGACATGGACATGGGCTGCATCACTGCCACTTTCCCAGTCACGGATTATAACGATGCCGCGTGGGAATCTGGCTACATCAACAAACCCCCGGTTCAATCCAGGAAGGCGGTCATCATCGAGTATACGGCCCATCCGCAAGCGTGCTTGTATTTCGGAAAAGAGGGAGCCTCCATACCGGTACGCGGCCTTGCTGAAAAATCATGCAATATTGACGGATACATCGTTCAGGCTGCCCAAAAACCGGGCATCCCGGTAAAAATCAGAATCATCGACCGCTCCAGCGGTCTGCCGGTCCCGGCCAAACTGCATATTCACGGCATGGACGGGGAGTATCTGGCGCCGATGAACCGGCACCGTTTTCCCAATCCCCACTGGTTTGAAGATTACAGCGTCGATTTCACAAATGCCGGACACCATGCCGCCTACGTGGACGGGGAGACGATTGTCAGGCTTCCGGCGGGCGAAGTCTACATGGAGGTTTCCAAAGGCTTTGAAATCAAGCCGATCCGATGCAGGCAAACGATTCAGGCGAACACGGACACCATTACGATTACCCTTGACCGCGTACTGCCGTGGAGGATGAAGGGGTGGGTGACGGCAGACACGCATGTTCACTTCCTCTCTCCGCAGTCAGCCTTGCTGGAAGGGAGCGCGGAAGGGGTGAACGTGATAAACCTCCTGGCCAGCCAATGGGGCGAACTGTTCACCAACATGGGCGATTTTGATGGCGCTACGACTGTTGGAAGCAGGGAAACCGGCGGTTCCGGGGAATATCTCGTTCGTGTGGGAACAGAGAACCGGCAGCACATCCTGGGCCATATTTCCCTGCTCGGATACGAGGGGCGCATGATCCTGCCCCTGACGACGGGCGGGACTGACGAGTCCAGGCTGGGAGACCCTGTTGAGGTCTCGCTGTCGGACTGGGCAAGGCAGTGCCGGATGCAGAACGGTTTGAATATTTTGCCCCATTTCCCGAATCCCCGTGCCGAAGGGGCTGCTTCCCTGGTGATGAACCTTATCGACGGAGTCGAGATGACTTCCTGGGGGGACTTCTTTTTAGGAATCAGTCCCTACTCATTATCCGATTGGTACCGTTATCTGAACTGCGGCTATTTTGTGCCGGCTGTCGGCGGGACAGACAAAATGTCTGCCGGAATGCCTGTAGGAGGCGTCAGGACATACGCGCTCATCAAGGATGGCCCGTTCACCTATGAAAACTGGAAGGCCGCTGTCCGCAACGGACGCACGTTCGTTACCCATGGACCGCTCCTTGACTTTCATGTAAACGGGCAGGAGATGG
>CAZFWQ010000416.1:0-3340 GCA_964522755.1 uncultured Oscillospiraceae bacterium
CCGGGAACTCAGACTGTCCGGTGTGCGGTGGTCATATCCATGGAACCACCGCACGCCGGACTTGTCATATTTTTGCGAATGCATCCAATCCCTCGGCATTGGCTATATCAAAAATGACCCGCAAATATTTGGTTTCAGCCGGGAACCCATGATGATTCAGTCATGACACTCATTGATGAATTGGGATTCACAGCATTACAGGCTTGCGTTATAGTCGCGACAAGATAAAGATATGCCAAAACCCAAATTCTTCTAGCGCTCCTCTGGCTTATGAAAATCAGGAGGATACTTTTTCTTGATGAATCTTCTCGAAAATCACTTCTCGAAAATCATAATTGACATTTGCTCATAATAAATTTATACTAATTATGGGCATAAGCTCATTACGTCAGGAAGATTCTTGTGAATTCGCTGATCCATACAATCTCCCCAGCGTTAAAAAAGGAGATGATTTTCATGCCCGGCGGAGATGGAACAGGCCCTTACGGCAAAGCCCGAGAAGCAGGAGGCCGTGGCCGGCGTGGTGCGATTCAACAGAACATAGCCGGCCCAAGAGGATTTTGTGTTTGCCCCGGTTGCGGTAAAAAAATACCTCATGTACGGGGCCAGCCATGCAGTCAGGTTACCTGCCCGCAATGCGGTACAGGAATGGCTCGTGAAACCTGATTACAACTTAGTTGCTCAAAGACCGCGCAATTGGCAAAGAACCTTCAAAAATTATACAGATAAGCAAATAAGTCAGAAAGGAGGGAGACTGATGATGGTCTCAGAGACTGTACTCATTGCAAGATCATGTTACTGCCCGTGCCCAAGGCATGAGTGTCCTGTGAAAATCTTTTCAGCTATCGGATTACCGTGATGTATTTCAATGTCAAATAAATCATAAAATAAAAACACGGGAGGAAAGTTTATGATTCAGACTGATGTTTTAATAATTGGCGGGAGTGCCACGGGTCTGGTTGCAGGGTTGACCGCAAAATCAAGTTTTCCCGATAAAGAGGTCATCATTATCCGAAAAGAAGAAAAAGTCATGGTTCCCTGCGGAATTCCATATATTTTCGGCACTATTGGCAATAGTGACAACAATATCCTGCCGGATGAAGGGTTGATAAAACTGGGTGTGAAAATCATCGTTGCAGAAGCAACCGAGGTTGACGCTGAGAATAAAATCTGCATTACCAGCTCTGGTGAGACGTATCATTATGATAAACTGATCCTCGGGGTTGGTTCGGTTCCGGTAGTTCCCACCTGGCTTAAGGGAACTCAATTAGGCAATGTCTTTACAATTCCCAAAGAAAAAACCTATCTGGACCAACTCCAGCTGAAATTAGCGGACGCAAAAAAAGTTGCGGTTATCGGTGCCGGGTTTATTGGTGTGGAAGTGTCTGACGAACTAGGCAAAACTGGTAAGGATGTAACACTGGTTGAGCTTCTTCCACATATCCTGGGGCAGACGTTTGATGATGAATTTGCAGAAGAAGCTGAAAAACTGCTGCTCGGCAGAGGTGTTAAAACACTAACGGGTGTCGGAGTAGATGAATTGCTTGGTGACGAAGTTGTCAGTCAAGTTCGGCTTAGGGACGGTACTTTGCTGGATGTCGATGCGGTGATTCTGGCAATGGGATATCGGCCTGCCAGTGAGCTTGCAAAATCCATGGGTTTGGAAATCAACCAATTTGGATTCATCAAGGCAGACCAGTATCGACGGACATCTGTCAAGGATGTCTTTGCCGCCGGGGACTGTGCCGAAAAAGTCGACTATGCGACTGGCAGGCTCAGCTCGATCATGCTGGCGTCAACAGCCTGTACCGAAGCCAGGATAGCCGGCTTGAATCTGTTTGGGCTTGATACATTCAGTACGTTCAAGGGTACCGTTGGCATTTATTTCACTTGTATCGGGGAGACTGGTTTTGGGGTAGCCGGCCTGACCGAAAAACAAGCTTCAGTTGAGGGTTTTAATATTGTTGCAGGGACATTCAAGGGTATCGACCGCCATCCGGGTAAAATAAGCGATGTGCACACGCAAACAATCAAACTGATCGTATCTCAGCAGAGCGGGGTCATTTTGGGCGGAGCGGCCA
The DNA here is from genome assembly GCA_964522755.1 of uncultured Oscillospiraceae bacterium. Lineage (GTDB taxonomy): Bacteria > Bacillota > Clostridia > DSM-8532 > DSM-8532 > JAEWSN01. The sequence goes on from CAZFWQ010000416.1 coordinate 2,082, forward strand.
TTGGCGGAAAAAGTTTGGGTGAACTGGTCAACGTGATCGGTTTGGCCATTCAGAATCATATGACCATCCATGACCTGTTGGTCACACAGATTGGTACGCATCCGATGCTGACTGCTTCTCCCGCGGGCTATCCATTGATTAAGGCCGCCGAGGCAGTTGCCCGGAAAATGCAGGTGAAATAAGCCTCTGCAGCCGGTTTGAATCTGAAGCAAAAAAACCCTGTTTTGATTGGGGGCGGTTCGGATAGAAAAGGGTGAAAAAACTGCACTGCTGGCAGTTATATTGAATTTGGCCATTTTCATCATGAAATACAGTTCTGCGATCCTATCGGGAAGCATCGCCCTGAAAGCCGAGTCATATCACTCCCTGGCTGATCTGATTGCCTCAGTAACTGTTTTCATCGGTTTGAAAATTGCCAAGCGCAAGACCAAGGAATTTCCATATGGCTTATACAAGCTCGAGAATCTCCTGTCCGTATTTATCTCCATCATTATCCTGTATACCGGTTATACAATCGTACTGGAAGTCATCCATGAACCTGCGTCAGCCATTACCAATTCCTGGCTGGCGATTGCCAGCCTGACGATTTCAATCCTGGTCACTTTCTTCTTTTCCCGATACGAAAAAAAGGTTGCCCGGGAAATCAACTCCCCAATCCTTCTGGCTGATGCGGCCCATGTCCGAGTGGATGTATTCAGCAATATGATTGTCCTAATCGCCATTATTTCCAGTCGGATCGGTTTCGACCTGGATAAAATCGCCGCGATCATCGTCATCTTGATTATTGCCAAAACCGGCTTGCGGATATTGATCGATGGAACTCGTGTTCTTCTGGATGCTTCTGTCGGCTATGGCACATTAAGCAAGGTCGAAAAAATTATCCTCGGAACGCCACAGGTTGTTGAGTTGAAATCGCTGACCGGCCGGAATTCCGGAAGATTCAAGTTCATCGAGGCCATGATTGTCCTCAAAACGCATAATTTTGATAATGCTTACCTGATCATTGAGCAAATTGAGCAACGGGCCCGGGATGAGATCAAGGATATCGATCGGGTCATGATCCAATATGAACCGCTGCATAAGGCGGTGACTGTTTACGCATTGCCCTTGACGGAGGATCTTGCTTCTATGAGTGCCCATTTTGGCGAAGCACCTCATTTCTTGTTGTTGTTTGTCAATATTGGAGAAAAAATCGCCAGTCAACTAAGTATTCTGGATAACCAGTTTTGTCAAGTCGAAAGGGGCAAAGGGATTCTGGC
>CAZFWQ010000417.1:0-3336 GCA_964522755.1 uncultured Oscillospiraceae bacterium
ATTTGAGCAGGGTTCCGATCTCCCCGGCTTTGCCGATGGAATATGAGGGAAGCTGTGAATACAGCCTGCCGAGGTTTGCCGGCAGGTCATTCCTCCGGATGCATACATCGCGTATCTGGCCGAAAACGATTGAACCGAGATATATTCCGCTGTTGTCATACAAGGGGATTATCCCTTCAATGAGCTTGTCGTGGCAATGGTATATCTGTGTCTTCCTGGAAACCCTTGCAGCCTCAAGATGGATCCTGTCGCACTCCGCGCATCCGGAGCTGAATTCCCCCTCCCTCCTGCGCAGTGCACAGTAAGGAGTCATCTTCCTGAGACTCCGCAACATCAGTTCCCCCCCTTCTGAGTCAAAGAAGGTGACCCTTATGCCGAGCAGCCTGCTTATCAGGGATATGGTCGATTCAAGCTCTCTTGTGTTTATCCCAAACTGTATCATGCCATCCTCATGTAATAATTGCAGAATTATACATATAATATTCAAATATATCCATTCTATTAATATATAATACAATGTAATTTTCTGCAATACAAGCTGAATTTACCAATGTTGCCCGAAAGGAGCGCGCGGATATGGGGATTAAATTGAAATCTGCCGACATCGTCAGGACGGCCTACAGGATAAATACGGTTGTTCCCGGATTCAACATACCCTACCTGCCGATGATGGAGCCGGTCGTGAGGGCCCTGGTCGACAGCAAGGCTTTCGGCATGATAATGGTAGCCAGACTGGAATGGACGAAGTTCAAGTCGGGTGGCGTCAGGCAAATAGCCGAGGAATACCGAAGGGTATGCAACGAATCATACACCCGGCTGCATCTGGATCATGTGCCTGTGATTGACGAGGACAATCTCGATGTCGGATACGCTGAAATAATTTCCGAAGCGCTGGAGATGGGATATGATTCGGCGATGATTGACGGTTCCAGGCTGTCCCTGGATGAGAATATAAGATGCACCCGGGAAATTGTTGAGATCGCATCGAAATACGGGGTCGCCATTGAAGGGGAGCTCGGGGCTGTTTTCGGACATGAAGCCGGACCGCTTCCACCGTATGAGGAGCTTTTCGCCTCAGGCCGGGGGTTCACGGATGTCGGTGAAGCCCTGAGATTCCGCAGGGAGACAGGCGTCGACTGGCTATCTGTTGCGGTGGGGAACATCCATGGCGCAATTTCCGCGGCGAAGAAGACTGAAGGCAAGATTGAAACCAAGATTGACATAAAGAGGATTGATGAGATCAACAAGGCTCTCGGGATTCCGCTTGTACTTCATGGCGGTACCGGCATCAGGAAGGAATACATACTGGAGGGAATCAAACATGGCATAGCAAAGATCAATGTCGCCACTGCAATACGCCAGCCGTATGAAAAAATGTCAATGGTCTCCGTGGAGAGGGGACAGCAGGCTGTTTACGAGACAATGCTGAAGATAATAAAAGATGAGCTGCAGCTCCAGGGATCGTCGGAAAAACTATTAAACGACAGAGGTGAAATATGAGGAAATGCACGTTCGCGGTAATGTTCGGCACCGGAGGATTTTTCTCCGGAACCCTTATTGCCGACGCCAGGAAAGACATTCTGGGGGTTCTTAAGAAATCCGGCTATGGCGCAATCATGATGAATCCGTCGGAGACGCAATATGGAGCTATCAACACCCCTGAGGAAGGAGAGAAATTCGCAAAATTCCTTTCCCTGAACAAAGGGAAATACGACGGTGTCATCATCTGCCTTCCCAATTTCGGCAATGAGAATGGGGCAGTCGCCGCCGTCAGGGATTGCGGAACCCCGATACTTGTCCAGGCTTATCCTGATGAGCTGGAAAGAATTGACATGTCAAAACGCAGGGACGCCTTCTGCGGAAAATTCTCGGTGATGGATGTCCTTTGCCAGTACGGCATACCTTTCAGCGCGCTCATGCCTCACACCGTGCATCCGTCAAGCCTGGATTTCGAAGAAAACCTCAGGGTCTTTTCAGGGACATGCAGGGTTGTGAACGGGATGAAAAGATTCACAGTGGGAGCTGTCGGCGCAAGGACAACCGCATTCAAAACGGTTAGATTCGACGAACTTGCATTGCAGAAATACGGCATCACCACGGAAACGCTTGATCTTTCCGAAGTCATGATGAGGGTGAGATCATTGGGGACATCTGAGCCGGAAGTCAAGGAGAAGGCGTCAACACTCAGGAATTATACCTGCTGGGGAGGAACGCCAAAGAAAGCATTTGAAAACATAGTGAAACTGTCCGTAGTGCTTGACAGGATAATGAAAGAGTTCAAGATGGATGCGCTTTCCCTGCGATGCTGGATCGAAATAGAGAAGGAACTCAAAATTTCCCCGTGCGTAATACTCAGCGAGATAAATGACCGCGGCATAGCGGCCGCATGCGAGCTTGATGTCTGCAACGCCGTGGCGATGAGGGCGCTCAGCCTGGCTTCAGGGAATCCTTCGACATGTCTGGACTGGAACAATAATTATGCGGACGACCCGGACAAGTGCATCCTCTTCCACTGTGGGCCTGTGCCGCAGAAAATGATGACTGCCAAAGGACTCGTCATAGATCATCCGATGTTCGTGAAATCACTTGGAGAGGGATGCGGATTCGGCTGTAACACCGGAAGGATATCGGCATCGCCGATCACATTCGCAAGCGCAAAAACGGATGCCGGAAAACTCCACTTCTACCTGGGCGGGGGAGAGTTCACCGGAGATGTCATCCCGGATGAATTCTTCGGATGCGCCGGAGTTGCCAAGATCGACGGACTTCAGAAAAAGCTCCAGTCCATCGGATATAGTGGATACAGGCATCACGTCAGCGTCACTTTCGGCGAAGTCGGCAAGGCAGTCAACGAGGCTTTCGTCAGATACCTGAAATACGAATGCATGCCTCTTGATGATTTTAGTGCATGAATTAAAAGGGAAACAGAGTCATCCCACAGAATGACGGACGGATGGATTGTTGGATGATTATGTCTTTGATACGCAACCATCCAACAATCCATTCATCCAATCATCCAGGGGACGGTAATGAAAGGGAAAGCGTATTATGAGCCTTCTCGGGATAGATGTCGGGACAACCGGATGCAAGGCATCGGTGTTCAGCGAGGACGGAGCCGTTCTTTCGTCGGCATACTGCGAATATCCGACCCTGCGGAATTCGCAGGGTGAAGCGGAATTGGACAGCCTGCATGTCTGGGAAAAGATAAAATCTGCCGTGAAAGAGGCTGCGTCCAAGGCGGGGAATGAAAACATAAGCGCCCTTTCGGTGAGCTCCCTCGGGGAGGCTCTTGTCCCTCTCTCGTCAGACAGGAGAATCCTCGGCAATTCAATTCTC
>CAZFWQ010000418.1:0-2159 GCA_964522755.1 uncultured Oscillospiraceae bacterium
AGGGAGATAAGCAATGGAAGCGTACCCGCAATCACTTGAAGCCAGAATTCTTTCCCGGATGGAAGAACCGTTTGCCATGGGCTTGCTGGAAGAACGGAATGCGCCGATGGTGAGAAAACATGCCCGTGCCATCCGGCGTTATCTGGAAGCTGTCCGACCTGATGAACTCCCTGCAGCCGATGGGGATCTTTATCCATCGGGCGCTGCGGACGTCTGGCATCTTGGCAAACCGGCAAGCCTGTACAATCATTTTTCCTCCTCCATAGCATTCAATCCCGTTCTTTTTCAGGAGAAGCAGGCGAAATACCTGGCGACTGCGCAGGAGCTGGCGGTATCCAATGAAATCCTGGCAACACTGCAGAATTACACCATCAACCCCATGAGCCCAAAATATTGCGTCGGCGGCAATGGCTACACCCATTCCATCCTGAACTACCGGAAAATCCTGACACAGGGACTTCCGGCATACAACCGGGATATCCGGGAGGGTCTTCTTCAGGCGAAAACGGTGGAGCAGCGTGATTTTTACTCCGCCATGCAGGAAACCTTCGACAGCTTGATGGCATTTTTGAAAAAATGTGGCGACAAGGTGAAAAGCAGTGGCAGCACCAAACTGGCCGAGGCGTTGGAAAGCCTGTCATCCCGCCCGCCTTCAAGCTTCTACGAGGCGCTGGTCCTGTTGAATTTCATGTACTTTGTTGACGGCTGCGATTCGATAGGCAATCTGGATGCCGTGCTTTCGCCGTTTTTCATCCGCGATTTCGAAGCGGGGCTGATCGACGGAGCGGAAATTGTGAAGTTGCTGTCCGGATTTTTCTTTCATGTCAATGAGCATGGCGGCTGGCACTTGATTCTTGGAAACCGTGACGCGGATGAAAGGCTGACGGAACTCTGCATCAAGGCCATGAAATTCAGACGTCCGAATGCCGGTCTGAAAATCACCGCATCAACAGGCGATGCCGTTTGGAATGCCGCTTTCAACTGCCTTGCGGATCAGACCGGCAATCCATCCTTCTATAACGATGCCGCATATCGCGCCAGTGCGGCAGCCTACGCCGGGATAAGGTCGGAAGACCTTGATGACATCGCATATGGAGGCTGCACCGAATTCATGGTCGCAGGCAAATCCAATGTCGGTTCCATCGATTCCGGAATCAACCTGCTGGAGATTCTGGACGGCATCATGGAACATATCATGATGCATGACTGCTTCGACGGATTTTTGACGGAGTTTGAGGAAACGGTTGGCCGGGAAATCCGTCAGGCGATCGCGGAAACTGACCTGAACCAGCAAACCAAGGCGCTATACCGTCCGCAGCTAATCAGGTCGCTGTTCATCGACGATTGCCTGGAAAGAGGGCTGGAGTACAATGCGGGAGGAGCGCGCTACAATGGCGGCGTCATCAATGTGGCCGGCATCGCCAATGCGGCCAATTCCCTTTTTGCAATCAAGCAGGTTTTCAACGGAATGATCGATTTGACCCGGGAACAGCTGCTGGCGCTCTTGTCCAATGATTTTGCCGAACGGAAAGAACATCACCATTTGCTGCTCCAACAGGCGAAATTCGGAAATGGCAAACAGGACGTGGATGATTTGGCCCGGGAAATCAGCGAATTTGCCTTTGATGAAATTCTGAGGCATCGTTGTTTCAGGGGGAACGGCTTTTTCATCCCGTCGGTGATCATGTTCACCACTTTTGTCCCGGAGGGAAGAAATATCCGTGCGACCCCGGATGGACGCGGCAATGGAAGCCCGATTTGCGATTCATGCGGGCCCATGCAGGGGACCGATCTGGAAGGCCCGACCTCCATGCTCGCGAGCGCGGCCCGATTGCCTCAGTCAAAGGGGCTTGGGACAATGGTCTTGAACCTGCGCATCCGGGCAGGGATAATCGGTGACCCTTCCACGCGGCTAAAATTCAAACAACTCCTGAAGTCTTATTTCGACATGGGCGGTTTACAGGTGCAAGCCACCGTCCTGGATGCCGAAATGTTGAAAATGGCATTGAAACACCCGGAGGATTATGGGAACCTGGTCATCCGAATCGGTGGATACACGGAGTATTTCAACCGTTTGGACACCGAGCTGCAGCAGGAAGTCATCAAGCGTTCCGAAAACTGACTGATGCGGTTGGAAAACGGAATGAAGCGTTCCGAAA
>CAZFWQ010000418.1:2259-3334 GCA_964522755.1 uncultured Oscillospiraceae bacterium
TCCGAAAACTGACTGATGCGGTTGGAAAACGGAATGAAGCGTTCCGAAAACTGACCGAGGCAGAAGAACAAGGGCATGAAGCGTTCCAAAACGACAGGGATGCATCAAAGCGGAGGTAACGGCACATGCACAGGACAGAGTTGTTGCGCGAAAGAACCTTGCAGCGGCAGCAGCGGATTACCGGCAGGCATCGCCTGCATCCGGTCGTGGACGCAGCCAGCCTGGCAAGCACGGAGGACATCTCCTCCTGGCAGGTCAGGACCGGCATGCGTGTCCGCGATCGATTGGCCGCTCTGCGCTTCGAAATCGATGAACTGGAACTGTTGGCCGGCCGCACGACGGATATTGGCTGCGAACAGGCAGAACTGGCTCAGGCCTTGGCATATCTTGCCGGATACCCTTCCGTTCCCGGACAAAGCGGTCACTGCCAGCCGGATTACGAAGTTCTTTTTTCCACGGGGATAGATTTGCTTCGTGAACAGATCAATACGCAGCTTCATCATGCCGCCGTCCCGGATATCCGTGACTTTTTCCAGTCCTGCCTTTTTGCTCTTGACGGCCTGCAGGTCATGATTGAACATGCGGCCGGCACAGTGGAAAAAGCCCTGGCAGATGCCACCGGCCCGCGACGGGACGAGTTGGAGGAGATAGCTGCTTCATGCCGCCGAATCGCCCATGGGAAACCGGAAACATTCAGGGACGCCATCCAGCTTCTTTGGTTTGTCATGCTTGGCCATATGAGCGGGGACGGCGTCTGGCTGGTTGGTCCCGGCCGGCTCGATCGGGTCCTGCTTCCATACCACCGGACGGCAGACAAGGAATTGGAGTTGGAACTGATTGAAGCGCTGTATTTGCTGATAAACGATTATGACCTTCCCGGATTGGCCTATGCCGTGATGGTCGGCGGTTGTGATGCGGATGGGCGGGATACCGCCAATGAACTGTCATTCCTCGCAATGGAAGCGGTGCGCCGTACCCGGCTTGTTTACCCGACCGTGGGTCTCTGCCGTCATTCGGGCACGCCGGACGCGCTGATGGAGCTGACAGTGAACCTGGTGGCGGATGGATTTGCCAC
>CAZFWQ010000419.1:0-3331 GCA_964522755.1 uncultured Oscillospiraceae bacterium
CTTGATTCACGCGCTCATATTCCATCGACTGCACATCCGCAAAGTCTCCCGAAGAGAGCATGACCATCTGAAGCTCTTGTCTGTCACCAGAATATGGAATATAGTTCACCACGATACCAAATTTGTCTTTGATATACTTGCCAACTTTTGTCATATCTGACGATTGCGGTCTATCGTTATTCGTCATGATATCAAGTGTATACAGCTCTAATACAGGCTTTACTTCCGGTGCTTCTGCAGTAGTCGCTTCTGCAGTTGTCGCTTCTGCAGTTGTTGCTTCTGCAGTTGTTGTTTCTGTAGTTGCCGCGGGGGCCGCGGTCGTTGCCGCTGGAGCTGCCGTCTCTGCCGGCGTGGCACCACCGCAGGCAGCCGTCGAAATCATCATGAGAACTATCAGAATCATGCATAGCGTACGTTTCAACATTCTTATTCCTCCTGTTTCGTTTGTTCGATACAGAAACAACATTTTAGGACATCGAAAGCCAGTGCTGTGTATCGGATGTGGAATTAGGTTACGGAAGCCTCCTGTCGCAAAGGCCATGACTTATACACGTCACCTCCGTTTTTAATGGAAAAATAGCTTGCTTTACTTGAATTGTCCTATCGCAGCATACCCATATTGTATAGAAACAAATGTCCATGTCCCATGCAGAAAGCGGGCATTCAAATGCACAATCTGGGAATTCTTCCTGAGGTTTTCAGCTCCCTGCAGGGGTCTGGCCCATAAAAGTCATATCCGGCAGAAGTCAGGGGTCTTTCTCCTGCCCGCTCGCAAGTACAAGTGCTATCAGCAACATTGAGCAGGACGATCATCGGATAGGTTTCCAATCACGCTTACACTTCCAAGCATCGCGGCAACCACTTCCAGCGCCAAATCGGTCTTCACGCGAACCTGTTTTCCCTCTCCCGGCAGCAAGTCAAAATATTCGTCGGATGGCAGGAAGTCATCTCCCAGGTTGAAATGAACCGCATGGGCATATCCGTCCGCACGCACATCGAATACCACTTCCTTGCCGTCATGGCGAATGTCTGATATTTCAGGAATCGTATTCACAACGTTCAGTTCCCTGAAAGGAGCCCGGCGCAATATCGCGGTGTCCAGGCCTTCCGCACGCGCAAACCAGACGCCATTTCGGTCATCGTGGCCCTCTGCGGTGAAGGTCAGGACAATACTCTTGCCGTGTGCAGGCAATACAACCGCTCTGAACTTTGAATCCATGACCTTGCCGTCAAATGACACGAATCCATATTCGATGGCCAGTGTCACATCGCAATTCGATTCATTGTGACCCGTTGCTTCCACAAGTCCCGCCTTTTCGCGGAGGATAAGCTTTCTAGGTGAAAAAGCCCTTTTTACCGCATAGAAGGAAGGTTTCCTGCGAAGATAATAGTCGATGATGGTCCAGCCTGTTTCTCCCCAGCAGTCGTTATACATCCAGAACAGGGATCCCGTGCAATCCGGCTTGTTGCGGATGGCTTCCAGCGAGTAGCCCAGCATCAGGGACTGGACCTGCGACGCATAGAGCAGGTATTGGTCCAGGGACAAGCCGTCAGGCTCCACATAATGCTTTTTGATACCCGCCGCAACAGTATGCTTCTCAAAGGTATTGTTGTGCAGGTTCCAGATTTCACTTGCCCGGTCTATGGGCTGGCCTGCAAAATACTGCTCGATGGACTCCAGCCTGCAGGGACCCGGATAACCATACTCGGAAACGAACTTGCTTTCAACAAGGTCATATTCCTCCGGCGTGATGCGCTTCTCCATCTCGGCATTCATCATGCAGTCATTCCAGTGATGCCGATCCCCCACATTGTTGTCGTTGGGGAAGGAACCCCCGTAAGGAGAGGACGGCCACCATGGCACATGCGGGGCATTGCGCCGAACAGCTGCGGGAGCCATGATATTGTATGCATGGAGGCCGCCAAGTTCCGGCCGGGCTGCATGGACAAGCCAGTGATTCTCATTGTTGCCGCAGAAAACGGCAAGGCAGGCGCGCCCGCCGAGGCGCAGCGTCTGGAAGTCAAATTCACAGTAAACCTGCTGCCTGAAGCTGTCGAGATAGTCCGGATAAGCTGTGCATGCGAACATGAAGTCCTGCCAGACCAGGATCCCCAACCTGTCGCAAAGGGTATAGAAAATATCCGTTTCATATAGGCCGCCACCCCAGATGCGCAGCATCGTGAAATTGGCTTCAGCGGCTTCGGTCACCAGCTTTTCGTATTTATCGTCTGAAATACGCGCATAGATTGAATCCGAAGGGATCCAGTTCCCGCCCTTGCACTGTATGGGAATTCCATTCACAACCACTGCGAATTGCCGGTTGTCCCCATCAAGCCGGCTCGTATCCAAAGCCATCGTCCTGATGCCGACCTCGGAATGATGGATTGCCGATGCATTCCCTGCGATAACCCTGACGTCCAGCGCATGCAGGGGCTGCTCTCCATATCCGTTGGGCCACCAGAGTGCAGCCTCAGGAACATCCATTTCAATATCGATGTAATTCATGCCTGAAAGCAGCAGCAAATCTTTATTCATGGCCGAAGCCGCCATGCCGCCGCCACATGTCAGCGCCACTTCGATGTCCGCGTCCTGTGTGGAGGTCGGCAGAAGGCTTTCCACAACCGCTTTCACGCATACGCGTGCCGTCCCTTCATTTACGGAGAGGGTTGAAAACATGATGTTCCTGATGGCCACACGATCATGGGCATCGATCGATGCGCTTCCGATACCGCATGTGGCAATCCGGGGACCCCAGTCCCAGCCGAAGGCATACTGGGGTTTGCGAATGAACGCCCGCCTCTTGTCACCGCGATCCTTGACGCCATTGTTCTCTTCGGTGAAAACCAATCCGTCAATCCCTGCGACATCCTGGTCCGTTGTGTTTTCCAGCCCGCATGTCAGGCGCACAGCAAGGGTGTTGGCGCCAGGGAGAAGAAACTCCCGCACGTCCCGGACAAATGGATAGTGAACGCTGTCGTGCCTGCCGATGTGTATGCCGTTCAGAAAGATATCCGCACCGAAGTCCAGGCGGTCCAGTGATATTTCGACTGCATCATGTTTTCCTTCAGCCCAATCGAATAATTTGACGAACCACCATGAACGCTGCTCCACCCACATGCTGCGTCGAAAATTGTCAGCTTCCACGGGATCTTCTATCCTGCCAGACAGTATCAAAGGCATGCGCACATCACAGGGAAGGCTGCAGGACAACGCTTCCCCCATCTTCCTCATCACTGCGGCGAGCCTGTCCTTCTGCCATGACAACGGTGCTTCGCAAAGTTTCCAGTCGTCGTTCAAATTCAATCTTCCCATTTTGCCATCTCCTTCTTG
>CAZFWQ010000420.1:0-3327 GCA_964522755.1 uncultured Oscillospiraceae bacterium
GAAGGCTATCCGGCCATGGGCCTCTCGCTCACATTCGACCACCGGGCACTGGACGGCGCCCCCGCGGCACGCTTCCTGAAGGATTTGACGGCAAACCTTGAGCGGTTTGAAGTGCTTTTGGCGCTATAATGATATTTGGACAATCTGGAGCGGATTGAAGTGCCTTTGGCGCTGTAAAGGAGAAATGGCATGACATTTGACTTGATGGTACTGGGCGGAGGCCCCGCAGGATATCTGGCGGCGGAACGTGCAGCCCATGCGGGCCTGTCGGTCCTGCTGGTGGAAAAGCAGCATATTGGCGGGGTTTGCCTGAATGAGGGATGCATTCCTTCCAAGGCACTGCTGTATTCCGCGAAGATTCTGGAGCAATCGAGACACGGTGCCGCGTATGGCGTAAAGATTCCGGAGGCTGCGCTGGTTCACGGGGATGTGCTTGCACGAAAAGACAAGGTTGTGAAAATGCTTGTTTCGGGCGTGAAGGCAAAGCTGAAGAAGAACGGGGTGACCATCGTAGAGGCAGTGGGCGTGCTGAAAGGCCGTACATCGGACGGATATGTCCTGTCGGCCGGCGAAACCGAATATACGGGAAAGAATCTTCTGATCGCCACTGGGTCCGTACCGGTTCTGCCACCGATTCCGGGACTGAAGGAATCCATCGCCTCCGGATATGCCCTCACGAACAGGGAAATCCTTTCATTGAAAGAAGTTCCGGCTACCTTGACGGTAATCGGCGGCGGGGTCATCGGGCTTGAAATGGCATCCTATTATGCCGCGGCGGGAAGCAAAGTGACAGTCGTGGAGATGCTCGAACGCATCGGCGGCCCGCTTGACGCCCAGATTGCGGATGCGCTGCTGATTCAGCTGAAAAAGAAGCCGATCACCTTTGAACTGGGTGCAAAAGTCATTGCAATCGGAATGGATGGTTCCGACACGATTGTTTACGAAAAGAACGGGAAAACCGAAACGCTAAAGGGAGACAAGGTGCTGGTCAGCATAGGCCGCCGGCCTTTCACGGCGGGCATCGGGCTTGAAACCATCGGAGTGGAGACGGAGCGCGGGCGCATCCCCACGGACGACCAGGGCCGCACAAACCGTCCCGGGGTCTATGCCGCCGGAGATGTGAACGGCGTTTCCATGTTGGCGCACACGGCTTACCGGGAGGCCGAAGTCGTTGTGAACCATTTGCTGGGAAAACAGGACAGGATGCGGTATGGCGCCATCCCCTCGGTCATTTACACGCAGCCCGAAGTGGCCTGCGTGGGTGAAACCTCGGAATCCGCCATCCTGAAAGGGATGCAGGTTGACACGGTGAAACTGCCCATGACGTACAGCGGCCGGTATGTGGCGGAAAACGAACGGGGCGAGGGATTTGTGAAGGTCCTTGTGGAAAAAGGTTCGCGCCGGCTGGTGGGCGTGCACCTCATCGGTTCCTATGCATCCGAAATCATTTACGGGGCCGCCCTGATGGTTGAAACGGAAATGAGGGTGGAGGACGTGAGGGAATTGGTTTTCCCGCATCCGACCGTGTCCGAGGTAATAAGGGAAGCCATGTTTGAATTCTAGCATGAATGACATATTAGACAGGGAGGAAATCAGCATGCCCAAATCACAAAACATAGACCCGAACATTTCCCGCCAGGCCGGATGGATCAAATTCACGGATATCCCGGTGAACCAGTACTCGAAAACGATCAAAGAGGAAGAGAAGAACTTCGGGAATGCGGATTTTCTGCGCATCTACCGCGACATGACGATCATCCGCGAATTCGAGACGATGCTCAACCTCATCAAGACAACCAATGAGTACAATGGCATATCCTACAACCATCCGGGCCCCGCCCACCTGTCCATCGGGCAGGAAGCATCGGTTGTCGGGCAGGCATATCTGCTGGACAAGGATGACTATATTTTCGGTTCCCACCGGAGCCATGGCGAAATCCTGGCGAAGGGTCTTTCTGCCATCGAAAAGTTGGATGACGCCACGCTCATGGGCATCATGAAGAACTTTTTCGGTGGTTCCATCCTGAAGGTAGTTGAAGCAAATCGGCCCGAGGGTGGGACGGTGACGGAACTGGCCATCGACTTCCTGGTCTATGGCACGCTGGCGGAGATTTTCGCACGGGAAACCGGGTTTCATAAAGGTCTCGGCGGCTCGATGCACGCATTCTTCACCCCCTTCGGCATCTACCCGAACAACGCCATTGTCGGCGGATCGGGAGACATTGCCGTCGGCGCGGCGCTGTACAAGAAAATCAACCGCAAGAAGGGCATCGTCATCGCCAACATCGGGGACGCCTCCATGGGCTGCGGCCCGGTGTGGGAAGGCATGATGCTGTCTGCGATGGACCAGTATCAGAAACTTTGGGAAGGCGAATATCAGGGCGGGCTGCCGCTCATCTTCAACATTTTCAACAACCAGTACGGCATGGGCGGCCAAACCCGCGGCGAGACGATGGGATACGACATGCTTGCCCGCATCGGCGCCGGCGTGAATCCCGAACAGATGCACGCGGAACGCATTGATGGATACAACCCCCTTGCCGTCATCGATGCCATCCGCCGCAAAAAGGAAATCCTCGCATCAAAACGCGGCCCGGTCCTGCTGGACACCCTTACATACCGGTTCACGGGCCACTCCCTGTCCGATGCTTCCAGCTACCGCACCAAAGAGGAAATCGAAGCCTGGATGGCACAGGATTCTCTTGTCGGATACCGCAGAAACCTGGTGGAAGCCGGCATTGCGAAGGACGACGCATTCATGGCCATCCTGGCGGAAACGGCTGCCCGCATCACGAAGATACTCCGTTTGGCCACGGATGACACGGTGTCCCCGCGCATGAACCAGGTGCTGCACCCCGACCAGATTGGGGATCTTATGTTCTCCAACACCCGCACGGAAAAAATGGAAGACCGTCCCTGCGAAGTGCTCATGACGAAGGAAGAAAACCCGCGCGTGCAGCAGATTGCCAAAAAGGTGCGCAGTGCGTTCCAGGATGGCAAGCCTGTTCCGAAGAACCGCATGTACCAGTTCCGCGATGGTGTGTTCGAAGCGATGATCGACAAGTTCTACATTGACCCCACCCTGATCGCCTACGGTGAAGAGAACCGCGACTGGGGCGGTGCATTCGCCGTTTACCGCGGATTGACGGAAGCACTGCCATACCACCGTCTGTTCAATTCCCCCATCTCCGAAGGCGCCATTGTCGGATCCGCTGTCGGATATGGCATGTGCGGCGGCCGCGTGGTAGTTGAACTGATGTACTGCGATTTCCTTGGCCGTGCCGGGGACGAAGTGTTCAACCAACTCTCCAAATGGCAGTCCATGAG
>CAZFWQ010000421.1:0-3327 GCA_964522755.1 uncultured Oscillospiraceae bacterium
CTGCGGAAACGTGGGCAGCGGGACAGTGCAGGAAATGCAGGAATGGGTGGAATACATCACGTTTGAAGGGGAGTCCCCGATGACGGGCCTGCGCAAGGCAAACGGCAGGGATGAGCCTTGGAAGCTGACCTACTTCGGCGTGGGGAATGAGAACTGGGGATGCGGCGGCGCAATGAGGCCGGAGTATTATGCGGATTTATACCGCCGGTATGCCTGCTATGTCAGGAATTTCAACGGGAACAGCATATACAGGATCGCATGCGGGCCCAATGATTCCAACTATCACTGGACCGAGGTGCTGATGCGCGAGGCTGCAAACAGGATGAACGGCCTCAGCCTTCACTACTACACGATTCCCACCGGAAACTGGGACAGCAAGGGATCGGCAACGGAATTCGACGAGTCCGGATGGTTTGGCACACTGAAAATGACCCTCGCAATGGATGAACTGATCACGAAGCACGACACGATCATGACCCGTTACGACCCCGGAAAACGCGTCGGATTGATCGTCGACGAGTGGGGCGCATGGTACGACGTCGAACCGGGAACGAATCCCGGATTCCTCTACCAGCAGAACAGCCTGCGTGATGCCATGGTGGCTGGCGTGAACCTGAATATCTTCCACCACCACAGCGACCGCGTGCAGATGGCCAATCTGGCGCAAATCATCAACGTGCTGCAGTCCGTCCTCCTGACAGAGGGGGGAAGGATGCTGAAAACCCCCACATACCATGTGCTGGACATGTACAAGGTTCATCAGGACGCGTTCCATGTCCCGGTTGACATTGACTGCGGAAAATACGAATTCGGGGGAGAAGCCATGCCGCAGATACATGCGTCCGCATCAATGAATGAAAATGGCGTGCTTCATCTTTCGATATTGAATTTGGATCCTGTCCGGCCAGCGGCCTTGTCGGCCGACATCCGGGGCATGACGGTGAATGCCGTTGCGGGGAAAGTGCTGACTGCGCCGGTAATGAGCGCGCACAACACGTTTGATGAACCGGATGCCGTGCGTCCCGCGGCATTTGCCGGCGCTTCGGTGGAAAACGGGCACCTGTCGGCCACCCTGCCGCCCATGTCCGTAACGGTACTGGCGGTCTCGTGATGCGGAAAAGCGGGATGTCACCGGTGGTTTCCGGTGACATCCCGCTTTTTCTGCTGCATTTCACAAAGAGGCCGGATTAGGATGCGCGGTGCTTCCGCATGGCTTGCAATCGTGGAGGGCTGCGCTGCGTGGAGGGATGCGCTGCGTGGAGGGATGCGCTGCGTGGGAAATGCGCTGCGTGGAGACCGGGTCAAAGATACCGCTGCAGGTAGTTCCAGCTGATGGAAAGCGATTCAAACGGATCTCCCCCGCGGCAGGAGTCCTGTTCTATGCAGTACCATTTTACGCCGATGCTCCTGCAGGTGTCGATGATGGACGGCCAGTCGAGATTGCCGGCGCCGATTTCGCAAATGGTCTGCTGCCGATCGTAGATGGCCATATCCTTGAAGTGCACCACATCCATGCGGCCTTTCACCTTTTTCAGCCAGCTGACCGGACTGCCGCCGCCGGCCTGCACCCAGTATGTGTCGATTTCAAAATCGACGGCCGCGGGGTCCGTTTCCGCCAGCAGGATGTCAAGAGCCGTCCTTCCGTCGAACTTTTCGAACTCGAAGTTGTGGTTGTGATAGATGAGGACGAGGCCATGCCTGCGCAGTTCCGCGCCGATGGCGGTGATATCCCTGGCATAGCGGGTATAGCCTTCAATTGTCTTTGCGTAGTCCGGCGAGATGGAACCGATGCCCACATAACGGCAATTCCAAATCTTGTGCTCCGATATGATCTGCGACAGATCATGGTGCAGCAGGTCATTGGAGACATGGGTGGCGCATATGCAGAGGCCGAGGCCGTCGCAGATGCCCTTGAGTTCCAGCGGATCGATGGGCCCGATGCCGGAAAGCTGGACTGCTTCATAGCCTATCCCTCGAATCAGTTTCAGGGTCCTCCGGATATCCTCGCCGGTCTTCATGAACTCCCTTACGGTATACAGCTGTGCGGCAATGTGGGTGCGATCCATGGTGTTTTCCTCCTTGTGCGTGTTTCATGGCTTGTTTACTGCTTGTTTCACGGCTTGTTTTACAGCTTGTATCACAGCCTGTATCACAGCCTGTATCACGGCCTGTTTACGGCCTGTTTACGGCCTGTTTACGGCCTGTTTACGGCCTGTTTCACGGCCTGCTTCACGGCCTGTTTCATGGCGTGCTGCCGTGGCATTAAAGGCGCGCGAGCCTTTCCCGCAGGAACCGGATTGCCATGCCGATATCGGCGGCCGGGTCGTTTCCCGTCTCCCGTTCAATGGTAAGCCATCCATCATAGCCGACGCGTTTCAAGGCTGCCAGATACTGGGCGAAATCCACCTGTCCCTCGCCCAGGGGCGTTTCAAGGAAATAATCCTCCATCCTCATGTCCTCGATGCCGCCATCCGCAAAAAAGCCATAGATGGTCTCGGGATCGGTTCTCCTTAGCATGCGGCCGTCCTTGGCATGCGTGTGGACAATGTAGGGTTTCAGGATTTCCACCGCTTCCACCGGGTCTTGTCCCGTAACCATGACAAAATTGGCTGGATCAAGATTCACGCGCACGCCCCCGGAAGACAGGTCTTCTATGAAAGTGCGCAATACCTTGGCGGATTCCGGTCCCGTCTCGATGGCAAAATGGGCGCCGATGCGATCGCCGAAGCGGCCGAGTTCGTCGCATGCGGCCTGCAGCAGTGCATAGCGCGGGTGGCTCCTGTCTGCCGGGATGACCCCGATGTGCGTGGTTACCACTGAACAAGCCAAATCGACGGCCAGCTCCATGATGCGCATGCTGCGCTCAATGCGGGCCGGATTCAGGGTGGGATCCGCGAAACCGTGGCCTCCGGGGTCGCCGCACAGGGCAGTGATGACCATGCCCTCCCGCCTGACGGAAGCAAGCAGTTCCCTCCGCTGGGCCCCGTCAAGGTTTTCGGGAGCCATCGCGCCGCTGACCGCATAAAGCTGCACCCCTTCCGCGCCGAGGCTGCGCGCTTTGCGGATGCCGTCCATGACCCCGAGCTGCAATGAATCGACCATGACACCGATTCTCATTTCAGTTCCCCCCATTCCCCCGCATGCGGCCGAACGCCGTGAATCCGGACATCCAATCCCGCTGCCGCTGCGGACCTTTCCATGATATCACTCCCGCACGCGGGAATCCATGGTATGCGGGGCAAATGGATATGGATTGTCTGGTCCTCGGGATACGTTACTGTTCACACCACCCTGAACCGAACCGTTTAAAATAACTTGTGTATCAAC
>CAZFWQ010000422.1:0-2200 GCA_964522755.1 uncultured Oscillospiraceae bacterium
TCGATTTAAGGAACAAAAGCACAAACAGGAGAAGCTGTTCCAAAGATTCTTCAGTATTGATCATGATATCGACAAGACAAATCGATGGATTGTTTTGTCTGATAAAATTCCGTGGGTTGAAATTGAAGAAAAATACTGTTCTTTGTGAGATGCTGCTGGGCGGCGCTGGCCGTGGGCGCGACGGGTGGCGTGGGCTCCACCTATAACGTCATCGCCCCGATGTATCTGCAACTGATCGAGGCCTTCCGGCAGGGCGAGCTGGAAACGGCTCGCGACTGCCAGGCCCAGGCGATCGTGTTCATCAATCGCCTCGTGGCCTCAGGCAACTTCTTCGCCGCGGTGGGACCAATAGTCGGCTATACGGAGTTGGTGCAATTTGAGCCAAGCAAGCTGCGGCATCCTATAATGAACAACCATGAAGCCAAAAATATAGGAGGAATGTCCATGACATCGAAGGAGCGATTCACCTTGGCTCTCCAACACAAGGAAGCCGACCGGATTCCGATACAGGATGGTCTGTGGCCTACGACGCTTGCGCGGTGGCGCGGCGAGGGCATGCCTGATGACAAGCCGCACTCAGAGTATTTTGGCTGGGAAATGGCCGGTTTCGGGGGTGATATTACGCTGCGGTTGCCCGCCGAGTGCATCGAGGAGACCGACAAGTACATTGTCGCGAAGGGTTCCGATGGCGCAGTGGTCAAGAACTGGAAGGGACGGACATCGTCCCCTGAGTTGATCGATTTCACCATCCGGACACGCGCCGACTGGGAGGCCATGAAATCGCGCATGGCGTGGGACGATACTCGCGTTGATTGGGCGAGGCAGCGCACGGCCTATGAAGATGCGCAGCGGTTGGGTCTCTTCACTTTCGCCGGTTTCTACACCGGGTTCACCCGCACCTGCGACATGTGCGGAACGGATACCGTCCTCATGGCCATGGCGGACGATCCCGGCTGGGTACAGGACATGCTGATGACCCGTGCGCAGCTCTGCCTCCGCATGGCCGAGGAGATGATGGCCCGCGGGTTCGACTTCGATGCCGTGTGGCTATGGGACGATCTGGGCTTCAAGCATCGCAGTTTCTTCTCCACGGACATGTACCGGGAGCTCGTGATGCCCGCGCACACGTTGATCTGCGATGCCTTCAAGGCCCGCGGCAAGTTCACGATTCTGCACAGTTGCGGTTACATAATGGAACTGGCGCCACTTATCATGGAGACGGGATTCGACTGTCTCCAGCCCCTCGAAGTGAAAGCCGGGAACGATGTGCTGGAGTTGAAGCGGCAATACGGGGACCGGTTGGCCTTCATGGGGGGGATCGATGTGCGAGCCATGGCAGAACCAGACTCCACCATCATTGAACGGGAAATCGCAGGCAAGCTTCCCATCATGAAAAAGGGGGGTGGATACATTTACCATTCAGATCACTCCATCCCGGACAATGTGAGTTTGGAGCAGTATCGGAGGGTGATGGATTTGGTGGCCCGATACGGAAGCTACGCGCCTTCCCGCGCAATCTAACGGAACAGGAAGGAACAACACCATGAGCACAAAACCCTACACGCCCACGAACGTCCGCAAGGACATCACCGATCGCTACTACCGCACTTTCACCTACCAGGCGATCGACCGGGTCCCCGACATCGAGTTCGGCTACTGGCCGCAGACCATCCGGCGCTGGCTCAAGGAAGGCCGTGCCCGCCGAGTACGAATCCGAAAATCCTCAAGGAATGCACCCAGCGACACTCAACCCACATGCTGACATTATCGCAGGTTCTCTTTGTTCAATAAACTATTGTCACCGTACGACAACTCAAGAGTGCATTCGAAAAGTCTAAAAGGAAATGAAGAAAACGGGCAACAAGACAGCATGAACTAGGGAAAAACATTAAGAAGACCAAGCCAAGACAGAAGAAGGACTTACAGAAAACCCTTGAACCTTGAAAAGAGCATGGCAAACAGACCCTGTCATGAACAGGCAAAATCAGGGTTGTCGAATTATTGGCTCAGGCGGCGATGCCTTGAGTCAGAACTGACAGGAACGAGCGATTACTGACCCTTTGAGCGGCATCCAACAGGATATTGACGGAATGAACCAGACTCCACCAGAAGATGCGCTTTTTACCTCTGGCCTGATGTTTTTCGAGACCATAGTCATTGAGCAGGCGCTTATTGACCCGTTCGGAAGCCGTGCGAGCCC
>CAZFWQ010000422.1:2210-3319 GCA_964522755.1 uncultured Oscillospiraceae bacterium
AACGTTTTCGCCGCCGACACGGAATACGTCCTTGATGCGGGTGATAAAACGCAGATCCTGGTTGGGCGAGACATAGACTGTTTGGCCATAATCCGAGTTGGAACGGCAAAGCTGCTGGAAATCGCAGGATTCAACGCGACCGCAAGCCAAGGGGCAGCGAAACTTTCTGCGGTTGCGGCTCTTGCAGAAACCGTTGTCGACCATGGGCAGACCGGCCAGGCAGACAGGAACACCATCCTGATTGATGGAAAAGTCAACATCTTGAAGTTTTCCGGGCTTGCTGCGCTGGTTGAGAGCGATCACTGCCCGCATATTCCAGCGTTCCAACAGCCGGTAAATGCCGAGTGCATCGTGAGCGCTGTCGCCGCAGAAAGAATCGATCTGCCAGTCAGGGTGGAGTTTCCGGAATTCGGCCAAGGCGACGATACTGGTGATGCTGTCATGGCGGCTGGCCTGAACCAGGCACAGATAGACGGGCAAATCACCCTTCAATTCGGGATTGCAGACAGACAGAATATACTCCGTATGACCGTAGAAATAGCAGTTATGGTAGCTGTCCCCGATCTGGTGCAAAAAAAATACAGAATAACCTCAATTTCCAAAGAGGCAGAATAATCCCTGGAATTTATGATTTTACCCAATGTTCATGACATTATTGATGAACCCTACTTCTTCGAGTGGGGATAGGATTCCGGTCTGTGTTTTTTGATCATGTGCATGATTTCAATGCCGGAGATGGTGGCACAGGCAAATCGGAACTCCTTGAATCCGAGCATTGGATTGATGATGCGTTTGATCAAACGGTGATCCTGTTCAACAATGTTATTGAGATACTTGACCATCCTGTGCTGAACATTGATTGAAAGATCGCCATAATATGAAAAGGTGTATCATACTCGGATCATTCGCTACTTTGCCAGTAGCCTCGATATCTTTGCTATATCTCCGTCCCATCCTTGAACCTAAACATCAATCCGCCATCAGCCATGACCGTGACCCTATCAATGGCCACATTCAAGTGGCACAGACCAGGGCGACAGAGTTTTTGCAACAGAACCGTGCGGAGGAGGCACGACGACATGGAGAAGCGCAAGGCCTTGATCATCTGG
>CAZFWQ010000423.1:0-3307 GCA_964522755.1 uncultured Oscillospiraceae bacterium
TGATTCTGTATCCTGAAGAAGTGAAAAAAGCATTGAAATTCCTTGTTCCCGAGTGGAAAAGGATTACGTCCGCCTTTTATGGTCAAATCAAGGACAACAATGAAGGATCCAGCATCGGATGGCTGAATACCTTTGCGCCAGGATTGCATGCCCAGATTCAGTGCGATATTGCGGCCATGATATCGCCGCAGCACTTCGATACATTTTTCATGCCGGAAATGCATGAAGCGTGCGAATACCTAACGTACTCGCTTTATCATCTGGATGGAATTGAACAGCTTAAGCACCTGGACTCGATCCTGTCATGTGATTCTTTGAACATGATTCAATGGACGAGTGTTGCCGGCCAGCCGCCTGCCATTCAGTATTTGGACAGCCTTAAAAAAATCCAGGCAAAAGGAAAGGGACTTCTTCTGAATGTCCCGCCTGAATACGTAGAAACGCTTCTGAATGAATTGTCATCAAGAGGTCTTTACATTGTCACCTATGCACCTGACGAGGAATCAGCCAGGTTTTTGCTGCGACTTGCAGAAAAACTGACACATGAATAGGAGCACGCAAATGAATCAAAATGGTTATCTCGGCGCCATCGTTCATCCGGAGCAAGAGTGGACCAAGAACGAGAATCAATTTTACCATCTGACGGAGATGATTGATTTTGCTCCAGAAATGGGAATCGGGAATTTGGTCTGGAAACGACATGTTAAAAAAGCAAGACTTTCTTTCAACCAGGTGGGCTTCGTATATGAAGAGAGTACGCCATGGGCGTTTCCACCGGACTACGCCACGGATTTGGTGACCCCGTTCCAAATCAGCTTCATCGGTAAAAATACGGTTCGGCTCAGGATCGGCCATAAGGAACACAACTCCGGCGATTTGATGATCGAGACAATGCCGGAAGAAAAAACAGTACTCTGCTGCAAGGGGAGTTTCTGCAGTGGTGACTTGGAAGTCAAACTGGATGGAAACCCCTTCTCGCTGACGGTCATGTTCAAGGGGAAACAGATCCTGAAATCTGTGACAATCAACGATTCAACATCACTGCAAAACGCTTCGGCAATCCCCTTTTCGATTTCACAGACACTTGAAGACCTTTCAAAAACGATGGCTGCCAGTTTTTTACTCGCGCATGATGAAAAAATCTTCGGTTGTGGTGAAAGCTTCACTCGTCTTGACAAGCGGGGACAACGGGTGAACCTATGGACCATAGACCCCCTGTCTGTTCAGACTTCGGCCATGTATAAACCGATCCCTTTTTTCATGAGCAGCAAGGGATATGGTCTATTTGTTCACACAAGCACCCCGACCACTTTTGACTTCGGACATACGTACGATTGCGTCAATACAATATTTACACAAGATGAATGTATGGATCTGTTCATCTTTGCGGGAGATCCGAAAGCGATCCTCACTTCCTATACAACACTGACGGGCAGGGCATCAATGCCTCCCGCATGGAGTTTTGGCCTTTGGATGAGTCGAATCACGTACAAGAGTCAGGAAGAAGTCATGACGGTTGCACGGGAGCTGCGCAGACACAGGATTCCGTGTGATGTGATTCATTTGGATACCGGTTGGTTTGAAACGGAATGGCGTTGCAACTATCAGTTCTCGAAGGTGAGGTTTCCAAACCCGAAAGAAATGATCGATGCCCTATTGCAGATGGGGTTTCACATCAGCTTGTGGCAACTGCCTTATCTCACACCTGAGAATCCGCTCTATCAGGAATCAATCCGTCGCGGGTTTGTTGTATCAAATCCTGATGGTGGTTCTGCAGCGGATGATGCTATCATAGACTTTTCCAATCCGGATGCGGTTCGCTGGTATCAGAATCTTCTGGAACCATTGCTGTCCCTCGGTGTCGGTGCCATAAAGGCGGACTTTGGAGAAGCGGCACCCCTTCATGGTCATTATGACAGTGGCCGGAGCGGGAAATATGAACACAACCTTTATCCCCTGCGCTACAACAAGGCGGTTTATGAGATAACAAAGAAGACAACGGGCTCCAGCCTTATCTGGGCCCGGAGTGCGTGGGCTGGAAGCCAGCGATATCCGGTGATGTGGGGTGGCGATGCTGAAAATACAGACAGCGCAATGGCTGCTACCCTGAGGGCTGGCCTTTCATTGGGACTTTGCGGCTTTTCTTTCTGGAGCCACGACATTGGCGGCTTTGTCAAAACTCCTGGAAAGGAATTGTATCGGCGGTGGCTTCCTTTTGGAATGCTGACCTCACATAGCCGCTGTCATGGGGCTCCCCCGAAAGAACCGTGGGCTTTCGGAGAGGATTTCGTGGACTATTTCAGAAAAGTCGTAGAGCTGAAATATGCATTGTTGCCATATATTCTTGAGCAGGCTAGACTTTGTTGTCTGCATGGTCATCCGATGATTCGGCCCCTGTTCTTTGAGTACCCGGAGGATTCCATATCCTACAACATCGAGGACCAATACATGTTTGGGGAAAGCCTCATGGTGGCGCCTGCATTTGAAGAGAGCACTGGACGCAAGCTTTATCTGCCGGAAGGAACATGGACAAATTTCCTGACTGGAGCGAAATTCCAGGGAAAACAATTCACCTTGATCGAATACACAGACATTCCAATAATCATCATGGTCCGAGAGGGGCATCGGATTGAGACAACCCAAGTAATGCTGTCGACACGGTTTATGGAATTGGCAAAAGAAAATTCGTTAGGAGTGGTGTGATATGGCCAAAATCCAAAATCCGATTTTGCGTGGTTTCCATCCAGATCCATCTATGCTGCGGCTGGGAGATGACTATTATATTGCTGTATCGACATTTGAATGGTGGCCGGGCGTTTTGATTTATCATTCGACAGATCTTTCTAATTGGAAATTAAAGGCAAGACCGCTGCGGCGGATTTCTCAGCTTGATATGCGGGGAATTCCTGATTCGGGAGGCATATGGGCACCCTGCCTGTCTTATTCCGAGGGACTTTTTCATCTTGTATACACAAATGTTTCGACAATCGGCAAGCAGATGAATCTCGTCAATTCTCTTGTAACTGCAGCACAGGTGGATGAAGAGTGGTCCGAACCGATTTTCCTTAACAGTAGCGGGTTTGATCCTTCCCTATTCCATGACGAGGATAACAAGAAATGGCTCGTAAATATGCAGTGGGACCGAAGGCCGGGGCACAATCCATTCGCTGGCATCTTTCTTCAGGAATACAGTGCGAAAGAAAAGTGCTTGGTCGGAGAGAGACGAAGCATTTTTCATGGTACAGCACTTGGGCTTGCAGAAGGCCCTCATTTATACAAGCGGAATGGATATTACTACCTGTTAATC
>CAZFWQ010000424.1:0-3296 GCA_964522755.1 uncultured Oscillospiraceae bacterium
CCTCCGTCGTCCATCGTGTCGTCAATCACCGTCCATTCCGAGAAGGGCGTGGTGATATGCCGACCCAAGAACAAACGCTTGATCTGGCGATGCCGGGCGAGGTCCTCGCCCTGGGACGCCTACTGCACAGCACCGCATCAATGGAGAACACAGCTGGAACCGTGCCGGACAACCCGGACGGACCCGGAATAATTGAAGCCATGGTGAATGGGTTACTCGCAAAACTCCGGAAGATGCCGGCTGCGCGTAATGCATTGGACCTCTATCAAGGCAAAGGGGACAGGGATGCTGACAAGATCAGGCTGAAGACGGTCGCTTATCTCGCGTGGCATTCCCTGCGTCTTTCAAGCGATATCTGTGATATCGGGGATCTGGCGGCGGCGATTGTCGCCCCGGAATTGCCTTTATCAGAAGGACTTCTGCGTGCACGACATGCGATCGGAACCATGCTGGCGAATGAAACACTAATCGGGACAGCCGAGAGCAGCGAAAAACAGTTTTCAAAGGTTCACTTGACCTTTCGGGCGATGAAGTGGATTACGGGGGGAGATCGGTCGATGGGTGGCGTTACACCCGATCAGTTAACGCGTCTGCTGCTTCTAAACCCAAACGTTCCGGCGGATGACAAAAAGTCGCCATGTGTCCAGTCAATCCCCACGGCCCAGGAACTGCACGCACGGATCTGCAGAAATGTTGTCGGACTGGAAACCCAGTCATTGGCGCTATCAAGCAGGCTTGCAATGCATCTTGCGCGGGCGAACCTGCTCAGGAAGGGGCTTGAATCCTGTACGGGAAACCAGGCCATCCTGCTCGTGGGGAATTCCGGATGCGGGAAAACATACCTCATGGATTCTGCGGCGGCGGCGGCAGGATGCCCCTTCGCGAGCATGTCGGCAACCGCAATGACCTCCGAAGGCTTTGCTGGAGGAAAGCTCGACGATTTGTTCAAGGCCCTCATGACACGCGCAAAAGGTAACCTGCATATAGCCCGGTTCGGAATTGCCTTTACAGACGAATGGGACAAGAAGGCAATCCGGAATGGGCAGGATATCACCACACTCTCCATCCAGCAGGAATTACTGGTGCCCATGCAGGGGGCAGAGTTCACGATCGGCGGTAAACGGACTATGGACCGTTCGTGCCTGTTCAACAGCCGCGGCACGTTTTTTGCCTTTGCAGGTGCATTCCCCGAACTCCATGAGATGATGAAAAAGCGGGCGAGGCAGAATAGGATCGGTTTCACAGGAGAACACGGGGCGAAACCAACGGACTATATCCTCGACGCGATCCGCGACTATGGCTATGTCCGGGAGTTCGTTAACCGACTGACTTCCGTCATGTTCCTGCCGGACCCACTGCCAAGCGCCATTGCCAAGGCCGCGGCAGGTGGCATTCTTGGTGATTTCAATTTGCTCCTTGGTGAATTTGGAGCCGTGCTTTCAGCGCAACCGGAGGCCATCGAACTCATGACGGAATATGCCCTTGGGAGCAAAACATTCTTCAGGGGGGTGAAGTCCATCTGGTGGAGCATCGCCGAATCGATCGTCAGCAGCGGTGTGTCGGGTACCGTGGTCATAGGTGCCGCCGACATCGAAACCGCGATTGCCCGAGTATCTTCGGGAGGATCCGGAAATCCCGCTAATGAAGCGTTGGCCGTTCAAAACTGACGATTCAGGCATGATATGCGAAAGGCGTGTGATATGTTTCCAGCCGTATGTGTAGGTGGGGCTGTATCCACCTACGACAACCTGCCGGGTTAGACTCTGTAATGCTCGTCCGAATAATCAAACTCGCTCCTGGCCGTCTCGCCGACATACTTGCTGACGACAGCGTCCAGCCGGACGAGCTGGAGCGCATTCCCCAGTTCACCGGCAATGGCCTCGGCGGTCACCATCTTGCCGCCCCCACGCTCCCATTTATCCCTATGACGCAGTCGCAAATTGTTTCCTCAGCACGATTCATGCATCATATCACCCACACTAGAACAACGCAGGAGGAACGCCATGTCACGCCAACTCACTCTTCCCCAGAAAATCACCCCGCACGGATTAACGCCCACCGCAGCCGTCAATATTCTGCGCAAGGCACTGCCGCAGGTCGAGCACTGGATGCTCTGGTTGATGGCTCCGGATCCGGCCGAACATGCACTGAGGGGCATGCTTGGCGACGGGATCAAGACCGACGGGAAAATCGGAACCTGGCACTGGAAGCGGATTCCCTGCGATTTGCAGGATGTGCATACCTGGGGCGGCAATATCGCACCCCGCCAGGCTGGCTTCTGCTGGCTGGGACTGGTACAGGTTCAAGGCGCAAAAGGCGAGGACTTCCATATCTTCAGCTATCAGCGTCCCGATCTGGCCATCAATCAGGAACTGCCACATATGACGAGTTAGATGAATTACTCTGTGTCCATATTTGGCAGGGAATCCGCGCTCACAGGTAAGTCTGGAAGACCTTGCACA
Source organism: uncultured Oscillospiraceae bacterium (assembly GCA_964522755.1). Taxonomy (GTDB): domain Bacteria; phylum Bacillota; class Clostridia; order DSM-8532; family DSM-8532; genus JAEWSN01. The sequence continues at coordinate 2,463 of CAZFWQ010000424.1, forward strand.
CATCCTCGATGACATCCAAGCAATAGCCCGTCTTGAACAAGGCCCCTGAAACAGATCCTTGAATTCGGATGGTATCTTGCTCAGCAAGGCGGTCATTTTCTTCTGGCATTTTCAATCCTCATAGCTGGTGGAGATGGAACGTGCCTTCGCCTAGCGTCCGTTGACAGAGGTCGACCAGGTGGTCATGATGGGTAAAGAGCACTATTTGCGTGCGTTTGGCCAGCGCCGACAACAGCGGCAGTATCGCGGCGGCACGGTCATTGTCGAAGGTGATCAATAAATCATCCAGAATGAGCGGCATCGGCTCATGCGCCTCAAGATATCGCTCCAGTGCGGCCAGACGAAGCGAGAGGTAAAGCTGATCCCGTGTGCCGTCACTCATGCCGGAAATCGGGACGGACGCCTTGTCCGGACGCACCCCCACCAGAATCGGCGTATCGTCAGCATTGAGCTCAGCCCTCAGCCCATCGCACGCGCCTCGCGTGATGTTTCTGAAGCACGCGCCGGATTTCTCCAGCAGCGGCCCTTGGTTTTCCTTTCGGAAACGCTCAATCTGGGCTTGCAGGAAATGCGTGGCTAACCGCAGGCGTACAAAGCGCATGGCATCATGACTCAAGCGCGCCGCGCAGGATTCGGCCTGCTGACGAAAGTCAGCGGCAACGTCCCCCGCCGCCTCAAGCGCTTTTTTCTGTTCATTGAGTGCATACAAACTGTCGCGCACCGCCTGCATCGAGGCTTCATGTTCCTGCTTTTCCCGCTGCAGCACTTCCCTCCTTTGAAATAACGCCCCGCTATCTTCTACCCGGACACGGCCAATGAAGTCGTCTACCGATT
>CAZFWQ010000425.1:0-3291 GCA_964522755.1 uncultured Oscillospiraceae bacterium
GATTCCGAGATAAGGAACACGAGAAACCGTTCCCTCTCTTCGTCATCCTGATCTTTCAATCAGCAATTGTGCAATAGTGCGATCACTGTCCCCAGCCGCAAAGGCGAATCTTAATTAACCGGACAAGTCTCATGGGCAAGCGATTTATAGACAGACAACCAAAACTTCAGATACATTGATGAATCAAGGAGTGAGCTTCAATATGCAAGAGCAAAACCAAAAGTCATCAACTATTGGCATAATGTTGATGCATTCTCTGGTGATCTGTGGATTATTCCAGTTATTAATTGATGCTGGATTTGTCTTTAGTAATTTATTTGAGAAGGCTTTAATCGGCTACCTCCTGCTGTTTGCTGATCTGGTAATCATTGCATCTTTCGCGTTAGTGAAACAGCGAAGTAGATACACTCCATATTTAGTAGCGCTACCCATAAGTGCAAGGTATATGCCTTATATTGCTCTCTCGATAGCTAATATTATCGAATACTACAAAAACAGGAATGTACCATGTTACTCATTTATAGATTTACGAGGTTTTGCTTTTCAAATAAACGTATTTGTGTTAGTCATTTCCTTGATTCCCTGGTTATACTTTCTGATACTAATAATTGTTTATGGGATTACATCTCGACCAGAAAGAAGGCTGAAGCAAGAGTAAGATGACGCTAATATCATTATGCGATTTTCGTTATATTGACTCTGAGACTACGCATCATCTGCCAGCCGATCTGTTGACAAGGTTTGTCTCCCCAGTGCTTCAGCGCTGGGAGATAAGAAGCAACAATCCCAAGTTCTGAAGGAACGACTGATAACCCACGAGATCCATCAGCCGTCCTTACAGGACTGTTCATGGTTTGACGCATGCATACCCAGCGCTGAAGCGCAGGGCTAATGTCAATTGTCTCTTCGAGACACCGATAAAGTGCGAATCAGGGAATGCTCGCCGTGGCATTCCTGTGCGCGTATCTCTACCCTGCTGTTGATTGAGGGGGAAGGATTCCGAGATAAGGAACACGAGAAACCGTTCCCTCTCTTCGTCATCCTGATCTTCCAATCAACAATTGGGCAATAGTGCGATCACAGGAATGGGACGGCGCCCATTCCCTACCGGGGTTACCGATCATCGGTACATCAGGCAGGCGGACAAGCAGCCCCACGAAGAACCATCCCGTAGGGGCGCACAACCCATAGCCACGAGCAGTCAGCCCATGGTAGAATTGCCCGGGCATCACCAGCCCCGCAAGAGGCGGCAGCGCGTTCCCCTGGTTACACCCTTAAAAACCGGTGCCCCCCGGCTGATCAATACAAGAGGATGTCACATGCGCAAAAGCACAAAAATTATTCTCGGAACAATAGCCGGCATCATGCTGCTCATCAATATCCCGCTGGGATACTGGTACTATCTAGAACAGCTCTATGCACTAAATTTCTATATCCCCCTCTTCATCATGCCGTTTGTCATCCTGCTATTAACGCCGTTAACTCTCCTGCATATCATCAGGTCTGACCGAAAAAGCTTAAAGGTGAACCTGTATATCATTCTATGGCTGGGGGCAATTAATGCACCAATAATGGCATATATTGCCCTGTCAGATTCCGGATGGTTCAGATTATTAATGTATATCATATTAGCGTATTATGGACCGGCAGCTATAAATATTTTATTGACGTTAGCGATGATGATGTTGGTTAATAGAAGCATGGTAAAAACAGCATAAACACACCTGGTAAGGCAATCGATACCGGTATTCCGCATGGATGCTCTGCAGTATCACGGCAATACCGGCCTGGTCAACCACTCCAACTCCAGCAGATAACCAAGCGTCCGCGCAGATACGCGTACCTGCCCCTTTTCGTTCACCAGTGAGAACGCCGCGGTGTGTTTTTCTCCATCGATAACAATCGTATTCGACCCCACCTGCAGTACAGCGGTGCGTCGGACATTGCTGATGGTTGCTACCTGTGCCTGCTCGTTCCACGCGACAGCAAAGCCAAAGACGCGTGCGCTTTCAAGCAGGGGGAAGGTGCGCTCGGGGAGGGGATATTTCTCTCCCGCCTCTTTCAGGTTTCCCCGAAAGCTGCCGCTTTCCAGCAATCGCGTCCAGGAGAGCGCCTCCAAACGCTCATCGGAGGTGGCGGTAGAACAAAGCAAGGCTGCTTCAAGGGCAAGAGCAGCCTCATCGACTTTTCCCAGAATGGCCAGCGAGCGGCCATACTTGCGCATGGCATCGGCTTCGAGCGGCGTTCCTTTCGCCATCTCCGTATATATCTGATACTGTTCCATCGATTGTGTCGCAGAGCGAATCTTCTCCTGCCGTGTTGTGGCCTTGTCATCCCATGCTGACCCTAAAAATTCGCAGGCATATTCTGCTTGCGCATGCACGGCATAGACGCTGGTGGGATACTGCTGCACCAGCCTGGCATACCGATCTATGCGCGCCTGCATGGCAGTTTGACCGGAAGGATATCCCCAGGGACGGCCTTTCGTTCCAGCACACAAAAAATCATGGGCATCTTGCTCGGCGCCTGCCGGTTGCTTTACCGCTATTTGAATATCAGGCGAGCGAAGCGCGACGGGACCACCCGGTAACTCTTTCCACAGGTTGTAGCGTGCGAAGAAGGTGTAGGTGCCGGCTTTCGCCAGGATACTCGGACTGTTGCCAAACTGTGCTGCCAACCGCATGCGCATCGTGACCGCTTCTCCCGGCACGAATATCTTTCCGCGCTTCGGTAATATCATTTTGGCGTTTACGCCGCAACTATAGACTTTCGGTTTGCCGCCCGGTTCGCTGATGTACAGCTTAAAAAATCCAATCGCCGGATTGAGGAGAACCGGAAGCTCAACGTTGTCGGTACTTGAATTCTTCAGCGTAATCGTCAGCATCAGCGGTTCATCGACCAGGTACTGAGCTTTTGCACTCTCGACCGCCAGGGTCATTCCCGCGCACATCGCATTCCCGGCAACCAGCACGAACGCGGCAAGGAGAAGCAAGAATCGGAAGGTATCGGAGCACTTCCGACACCTGTGAATGAGGGGTAGTGACCATAGCATGTTACGTTACCTCCTGGATATAACTATTTAGACGAGCGAACTGGTGAAAGGTTCCCGCCATTTCATTCGTTGTTATGAGCCAGCCTAGCAGCCTGTTGAAGTACTCTGCCGGCGGCAGTTGGCTGGCTCTTTTTCCGCCTGTCACGATGGATGTTCGCAGGAATATTGCCCGGCACAGCCCCTACTGTCAACCGGCATTGAAAATTGACCCACCATCGGCGTCCAATTTTGACCCACCT
>CAZFWQ010000426.1:0-3277 GCA_964522755.1 uncultured Oscillospiraceae bacterium
ATGCCGCGCATAAGCATATACCCGATAAAGATCAGCAGCATGACCGCGGATGCGGCGATGATGATGGCTATGTTAATGACAGGAGACAAATCCCTGTCCATGTCCCCGACATCAACAACACTGAGAATCGACCACCCGAGATCCGCCAACCGCTGTTCCTGAACAAGAAACCCGGGCCGATTCAAGTACTGCGCCACGATTTTTTTCTGCAGGGATGGCGCCTCCGGGTCCTTCTTTTTTTCCAGGAACAGGTTCAAACCTGTCTGATTATTGTTTGCAACGACCGTTCCTTCAGCATCCATGAGCAGAAATAAGGAACGCGGTCCAGCATTGATGTTCTCTATCATTCTCTTCATCTGGGCCGTGGAACAAAGTATCAGAACGGTTCCAATTCTTCGCGCGGCAGAAGCATACATTTCGATTGAATTCACGGGAAGCAGATAGGCAAACACATCGCCGCTCCGCTCCTGGGTGATCTTCGTTTGCAAAACAGCCGTGAACAAGGGGCTTATGAAAGCCGGCTCCTGTACGTGGTACTTCTCCCCAAGCCGCTTCACCACGTCCGGCAGGGACCCGTACTCGCTGGACTGGATGGCATCCGTCATACGCCCTTCCGTATCGAGCAACACGATGGCATAAACATTCCGGATGGCGCTCTGATAAGTGAACAGCGCCGTTTTGACCTGTCGAAACTTCTCGAGCCGGTCCAATGGCAGGGATGCCGACAAAAATGCCTGCACGGGTTCACTGTAGCCGACAACCCGTGCAAGATTTTCCATGTCGGCCGACATGGCCTGCGCCTGATCCTCCACCTGTCTCGAAATGGTACCCATGAACAATCGAGCTCGTTGTTCAGTGATGCTTCTCGTATATCCAAAAGAAAACACACCAATAAACAGAATGATGAGAATTGCGAGACTAACCAGCATGACAATCTGCGTCCTGAGCCGCAATTCGGTCCAAAAATGGAGAAATCCTGCAGAGACTTCCGCAGGAACTCTGATGAGGGTCGCAAAACCGCATTTTTTGCTTTGCATCGGTTTCAAGCCTGGCCTTTCCTGTACCGACTCGGCGTGATGCCGAAATATTTACGAAATACGCGGATGAAATAGTAATAATCATTGATTCCAACCTGTGCGCATACCTCGGAGAGGTTCATGGAACCTTCCCGGAGCAGTGCCGCTGCGGATTTCATTCGCAAATCCGTCAGGTGCTCGGAAAACGTCTTCTTCAGATTCCGCTGAAAAAGCAGACAACAATAAGACAGGCTGATATGGCTCTTTGCAGCGAGATCTCGCAGTTGCAGCGGTTCGGAAAAATGGTTCTGCATATAGTCCAGCAATTCGGAAAAAGCCTGATTGTCGACTCGGACCTCCATCTCTGTTCTGCCCGAAGACATGGCATCCGGAGCTTGATGTGCCTTCTCATCAAGACGGATTTCCAACCTGCGCAGAAGGATATCGGCTTCCTCAAGCGAGACGGGCTTCACCAGATAGTCCAGTGCACGCCAGTGCATGGCCTGCTTCGCATACTCGAACTCGGAAAATCCACTGATGATAACCACCTCAGCCTCATTTGCCTTTTCCCGCAGCCGCTGCAGCAGCTCAAGACCGGTCATTCCGGGCATGCGAATATCCGTGAAAACCACGTCAACCGCTTCCTTCTCCAGATATTCCAAGGCGGCCCGGGCACTGGAAAACCGCTGCACCACCTGGAACCCTCTGTCCGCCCAGCGAAACGATTTTTCCAGACCGGCCAGTGTCCAGGCTTCATCATCAATCAAGATCACGCGATACACACTTTGCCTCCCGTATGATTCGAGCTGTGTTCCACCCTCATGCCGGGCTAGGATGCGAACAACACCGATCAGAATACCCACTGTACGAAGATAGTGCAATGAACGCAATTCCTGTAAAAATGGACTGATTTCCTGTTGATGCCTCTCCATAAGGAACATGTATATTTAAAAATTCTTTATTTGTTATATTTTACACGATTTATACCGAGTATAATGTCGATGTGACGCTGATGAAGACAAAGCAGGGTCCGCTGAAAATCGGTGTGTTCAATATCGGAGAGCAGACGGAATGCATACGGATTCCCTTGGAGAAATTTGCTGAATTCCAGACCTTGTCAGGGAATTTCCCGTTGGAACGGGTTCGTCTCAGGGAAATGACCGAATCGCTGGAATTGTCTGTGGAGGAAGGGTTGCTCGTATTTCCTCCCATTCCTGCAAGAACCGGGTATGTCTTTGAAATAACCCATATAAACGAGAACAACAAGGCTCCTCATGTTTTTATTAAAGAGTGCATCTCCTAACCTGGATCGCATGACGTTGAGTTTATTCTTGTATACCTGAAATACCGAAAATCGGCCGGATGAAGCATTCCTGAGGTATCTTGGCAGCATAGCCCTATGAATGCTCCAGTAAAGGCCGCCTCTCCAGTTACATGATCGTCCGAAAGATAAGCGGCATTTAGTATAGCAGGCATCTCCCGTGTCCAGTTTTTTTGTCTCGCAGCAAAACAAAGATCTTCCCCACGAACTTTTGCAGACAAGATTATGGGTCCATCCGCAACCAGGAAGAAGGGGCTGCATGGTTCATCAAGAACTCCATTGATGCATGTCATTATACTGATGAACTTTTGCCCTTGTTCATGTCGGCTGATGTAGAGATAGTAGTAATTTCTGGTGTTGTAATAACAGACTAGTCCCGCTGTCTGCTCAAAGGAGATAGGGTCGAAAGAAATCTCGGTCTCCGCGTCGAAGTTGAAGCTATCAAACCGTCTGGCCACTAAAGTTTGTTCAAAAAGGGATGCAAGTGTATCTTTCCCATAGAGGCGGAGATATCCTTTTCTGGCGGATAGAGACATCCTGGATTCGATCGGGACGCGAAGACATTGAAAGTCGGACGGCATGTCCTGCGTGTTGAAGTCATAGAACTCCTCCTGCCTGTATGTGGTGCTGACAGTATTTTCTTCTGCTTCAAACTGTTCTGCGGGTGTATTCCCACCATCCTGCAGATAAAGCCAGTCATTGTGCCATACCATTTTCTGGATTGCTGTTTCCCTTCCCAAAGGGCAAAGGTTATCCTTTGTAATGGGTCGCGAGCAAAGATGCGCCATGTACCAGCCTCCATCCACACCCTCGACCAAACTTGCGTGACCAGCCTTTTTCAAGCGCGCATTGGTCTTCTTTCGCGATGTAAGAATGGGATTGCTCGGATGAACTTCGTAGGGTCCTTCAATCAGCCGGCTACGTGCGAATGTGACGGCAT
>CAZFWQ010000427.1:0-3251 GCA_964522755.1 uncultured Oscillospiraceae bacterium
CCCAGAATTTCCGGGAGTGCCAGCACGCCATTCCCGGTGGAGGTGAAAATGGGTTTGAATCCGGAACCATCAGCCCTGGCTTCTCCAGGAAGCCAGTCCTTGATGTGGATGGCGGTTGCGAGTCGGGGCGCAATCCTTTCCAGCAGCCTGACAGGGTCCTCGCCGCCATTTTTCACCCAGCCCAGATCGGGCTCCAGTTTCAGCTTTTTCGTATTCAGGATAAGCAGGTCGTAGAACCGTACACCTCCGAAACAAACGCTGAAATCCTGGAAGTGGTTGTGGTAGCAAAGTGAGATGCCCTCTTCCGCGAAGGCTTCAGCAGCCTTTTCCATGGCTGCGATGTCGGACATGCACAGATCATACTCAGGCTCCTTGCCCCAGAAGGAGGCATTGACGCCGCAAACCCAAATCGTGGCATTGGCGGAACCCATTTTTTTCGCCATATCCAATGCAGGCCTGTAATTACCCGCGCGTATTTCATCGAGTTCAGCGGAAACGGTCACAATTTCAAGCCCAAGTTCCCGGAACCGGGCAAGATTTTCTCCCTGGTTTTTCCCAACGAGGCTTTCCCCGCCTTCCATGCCGCGCAGGCCCAGTTTCGCCAGAAAGGCCATGTCATCCCGGATCCTTTCCTGGTTGCAGTCGAGGAACCCGATCCATCCTGCTTTCATTTTATTCATTATATCCAGCTCCTTCAGCTCTGTTGTACGCCGGGGGGTTATTCTTAACGGCTTATTCTGTAATATCATTTTACAGCACGGACTACAACCCCGTTGCCAGTTTTTTGCTAAAAATTGTTGCATTGCAGTTCCGTCTTCTATCTTGAGGGGAAAGGCCTTTTACTGCATGCAAGATACATAATATGTGCATAAAAGGTGGATGAAAGGTAAAAGGAACCCCGACAGATGTCGATTAAAAAATGATTGAAATGATGAATGAAGATCATTGTTGATGGATTACATGCAGGCTGTAATCTCCGATGCCATCCTGCACCATTGCCAAAGCCGCTGAGGTTGGTTGTTTAGCGTAATCATTGTTTTCATGACGATTTCTATGGAACACCCATATTTTTTCGCGAGCCTGCATGCATCAACAATCTCACTCCTTGAAGCCTCCATATCCCAGGTATCTCCCGCCAGAAGCATCGAATCCGGCTTCAGGGACACTACATAGTCCCGGCCTATTTGTTCCATCGCCTTTTCCTTATGGGAAAAGGGGGAAACGGATATTTTCCTCAGGTTGGGGAATTTCCTCAGCTCTTGAATCTTGTGGTCGAGGCGCTCACAACATCCATAATAGGTCAACCCAAATTGATTCATCCATCTTATCTCGTGCTGCGTGGCAAATTCATCCTGCATTTGCGGTGATACGGATGTAAAAATCTGATCGGTACAGAATCCCCATTGCTGTGCGGGCTGAACACCCATGCCGGTACTTTCGGGCAAATCATGGGTATATCCAAGCGCACCGGAACCAATCAGCACATTGCCATTATTACCATATAGCAGGCCTGAATCCGCAGACTGTCTGAGCATTTCCAGGTACACATCCACATAGCGGTCCATCGCATGATGCATCAGGTCAGGGTCCAGATGGAAACCCATCATCCCTTCCTCAATCCCGAAAAGTTTCATCAGGTCATCCCAGGGAGTAAAAAGATCAAGCGTGATACCCGTTTTTCGCACTTCAAGAATCCCGTCGAATATCTCGGACATCATCTCCCACTCTTTGTGCATCCTGGTCCTGTCAAAAATGAACCGAGGCCAGGGAATGACCCTGTCAATGTCCTCTTCAGTAAAAATCTGCCTCACATACTTCTCGGCGGCATTGCTGAAATTACTCCTCCGGTCAGTCATCTCAGCTTGTGATTGCCCTGCCGATATGACTTTATATTCGATGGGAGTCTGGTTGACAGCAGAGACTGGGCAAAGAATGACCGGATCAACGACCATGTCTGCCTGGATATGTTCCCACATGAACAGGGTGCACAGCATTTGAAATTCCAGCTTAGCATGAAACGCGTCAGGCAAAGTCGTGGCCAGTTCGTTTCCAAGGGTTACCATATTCCATGGATAATCCCTGGTGTATACCATCGGCTTCACCATATGCAGATCATTCAGCTGCTGCCACTGCCCTCTCCTTGTGCCCTGTATGGGAAGAGACGATATTTCCCTGATGCGCAGAGCCAATTCCCTTAGTCTCTCAACCGATTTATTCACACGTATCACCTCGTTCATACAATGAAAAATATGATCGCGTTGTCATTGTCCAGATGTTCCGGGTACTCCACGCACAAGGAAAGAGCCGAAAACCTTTACAGGCAGCGGCTGTTCTTTGCCCCTTGGAGTTCTCTGGATGGCATAAGGCTGAAGTGAAGCGTGCCCACTGGGATATCCCCCTTAGGTTATCACAATGAATCCTCCAGCGCCTTTTCATTCAGGATCAGAATTCTTTTGTTGCCGAGTAATTCAATGATACCCTCATCCTTCAGAGACGTGATTTTCCTGCTGACGGTTTCTCTTGCTACGCCTATATAATTTGCCATTTCTTCCCGATTCATCGGCAGTTCAATCAGTTTGCCATTTTTATGATTTCTGCCATACTTGTGCGACAATTCCAACAACATCATGTTCACCCGCAAATCAACATTTTTAGGGCTGATTTTCTTAAACATGGACTCCATCTTTTCAAGCCGATCGCAAAGAGCGTCCATAATCTTCAAACTTATGCCTGGGAATCTAACGACCAGCTGCTGGAAATCTTGCCGCTTGATTGTGCAAACATGCGTATCTTCCATGGCCTGGGCATAAAAATCCACTGCTTTCGAATAGATTAAATTCCGTTCACCAAAAAAATCGCCATCCGTGAGTATATACATTATTTGCTCTTTGCCGTCCTGCGATTGGCCGAATATCTTGATTTTGCCTTTGCGAACAATAATAAAGTCTTTCGGAACATCCCCTTCGGATACAATCATGGTGTTTTTGTCGAATTTTTTTCGCACTATCAATGAGGCGACCTGCATCAGTTCATCTTCATTCAATGATGAAAAAACAGGAACGTGACTGGCACACTCAGCATGGTTTTCCAGTGAACAAGTACATTTTTCTGTAAACACATCAAACCTCTCGAAAGTTATCCGGAAGAATGGTGTCATCGTATCACAAGTGCATCCGTGAGACAATGTCTCAATGGGAAAAGAATTACCACTTGAAAAAGTGATAATCATCACATGTTTCAGACAGGTATTC
>CAZFWQ010000428.1:0-1044 GCA_964522755.1 uncultured Oscillospiraceae bacterium
ATGGTGTTGACGATTCTCTCGCGGTTGTTCATGTTGATCCTCTCTCGCCTGTTCATGATGGTCCTCACGCGGTTGTTCATCCCGAACCACCCGATGATTCCATTTTAGTATATTCTGCGCTTTCATGTCGTTCATTGGAATGGACATAAGTGATTCAAAGATGGATTGAAACGATATGTTTCTGATTCTGGCTTGGACTTCACGGATGCCGCATGGTATGATTCTGTTGGCAGGGGAGGGTATGGTTTTGCAGACGGCGAAGTAAAAAGATAATACGGGGGTAAATGAAATGGGCGTCATGGATAAGTTCGATCTGAAGGGCCGTTGTTCCATCGTGACCGGAGCGGCCATGGGTTTGGGAAAAGCGATGGCGGAAGCACTCGCAGAGGCGGGTTCCGACATCGTCATCGCTGATATCAGCATGGATGCGGCAGACAAGACGGCAATGGAGCTCAGTCGTTTCGGCACGAAAGTCACGGCCATCCGATGCGATGTCACGAATCCGGAAGATGCCGACAAGCTGGTCATGTCCGTCATGAAGGAATCCGGCCGGATCGACGTACTTGTCAACAACGCAGGAATAGCGAAACATGTGAAAATTGAAGACATGAAGCTTGAAGACTGGCGCACCATCATGGATGTCAACCTGAACAGCGTTTTCATCATGTCGCAGGTTGTCGGCCGCGTGATGATCCGCCAGAAAAAGGGTTCCATCATCAACATCTCCTCCATGTCCGGCCTCATCGTCAACACACCGCAGTGCCAATGCGCGTACAACGTATCGAAGGCCGGCGTCATCATGCTGACAAAGAGCATGGCGTCCGAGTGGGCCGAGCATGGCATCCGCGTCAACACCATCGCACCCGGCTACATGAAGACGGAACTGACCCGGCCTTATTTTGAAGGAAACGGCGAAATGGTTCAGCGATGGATGGACCTGTCACCGATGAAAAGGCCGGGAACACCGGATGAATTGCAGGGAATCGCGCTGTATCTGGCCTCGGACGCATCTTCTTTCGTCACGGGCAGCGTGTTCAGCATTGA
>CAZFWQ010000428.1:1054-3251 GCA_964522755.1 uncultured Oscillospiraceae bacterium
GCTACACGGTCTGGTAAGGGATTTGCAGCGGATGCGCGGACCGCAGGGAAATTGGCAGTGGCATACTGTCTGGAAAGCGGGTTTTTCGCGACGAACTGCGCGTATCACCCTCAGAATCAACTGACCGCGCCCCAATAACCGAAAGGACGTAAACGTGCTGATTATCTCCGCCGAACAGATTTCTAAAAGCTATAGCGAACGCATGCTCCTGAAGGACTTGTCCTTATCCATCAGCGATGGCGAGAAAATCGGTCTGATAGGCGTGAATGGAGCCGGCAAGTCCACCCTGCTGAAAATATTGGCCGGAATTGAAACCCCTGATGCCGGGCGGCGCATCGTGTCCTCCATCGCCCGGATCGATTTCCTGCCGCAGGAGCCGGAGTTCGAACCCGGCAAGACGGTGCTGGAGCACGTTATCTCAGGAAACTCACCGGAGATGGTCCTTCTGCGGGACTACGAGGACGCGCTGGAGGACATGCGCCAGTTTCCCGGAGACGAACGGAAGGAGAAAAGGCTCATCGCGCTTTCCCACCTGATGGACCTGAAAGAGGCATGGGGACTGGAAAGTGAAATCAAGACAATCCTGACGAAACTGGGCATCACCGGTTTTCATCTTGATGTCGGCACCCTGTCCGGCGGCATGAAGAAACGGGTGGCCATGGCCAGCGCGCTCATCCGTCCGTGCGACCTGCTGATACTCGACGAACCGACGAACCATATCGACAACGACGCCGTGGACTGGCTGGAAGGACACCTTGCAAAACGCAAGGGCGCCTTGCTGCTGGTAACGCATGATCGCTATTTCCTGGAGCGCGTGGCCAACAGGATCATTGAGCTTGACCGCGGTGTCCTGTACAGTTATCAGGCCAACTACAGCCGATTTCTGGAAATGAAGCTGGAACGCGAGGACCTGGAACAGGGGGCGCAGCGGAAAAGGCAGAACCTGTACAGGACCGAACTCGCCTGGATTCGACGTGGGGCCAGGGCGAGGACCACGAAGCAAAAGGCGCGCATCGATCGCTTCGAGATTCTCCAGGAAGACAAAACCGAACAGCGTGGAAGCATGGCGGGCATCTCCATGGGGGCTGCCCGACTGGGCGGGAAAATCGTGGACTTGGAAGACGTCTCCAAAGGTTTCGGCGGGAATACACTCTTCGAACATCTGCAGCTGCGCATTCTCCGGGATGACCGCATCGGGATTGTCGGCCCCAACGGCAGCGGCAAATCAACCCTGCTCAACCTGATAGCAGGACGCCTGCAGCCTGATACCGGCGAGGTCCAGGTCGGTGACACCGTGAAAATCGGATTCTTCACGCAGGAGAACGAAGGAATGAGGGAAGACCTGCGTGTCCTGGAATACATCAGGGGAGAAGTCGGGCAGATCGAGACAAAGGAAGGAAACCTCAGCGCGGCCATGATGCTCGAACGGTTCCAGTTCCCGGCCGATGTGCAGTGGACTCCGGTCTCGAGGTTGTCCGGCGGGGAAAAGAGACGCCTGTTCCTGTTGCGGATCCTGATGAATGTCCCGAATATCCTCTTGCTGGATGAACCGACGAATGATCTGGATATCCAGACGCTGTCCATACTTGAATCATATCTGGATGATTTTCCGGGAGCCGTCGTCACCGTATCGCATGACAGGTATTTTCTTGACCGGATAGCCGACAAGGTGCTGGTCTTTGACGGGAATGGTTCCGTAAAGCCATATGCAGGCAATTATACGGATTACCGTGAGGCAGTGAAGGCGGAGGCGGCACGGCTGCTGGCGCAAAGCCAGCAGGACGGGCAGGGTGCCGCTGGCAGGGCAGGGGCAGCCCGAACCGGTATCAGCCCGGTGCGAAGGGGCGCTGGCTCAAAAGGTTCGGCAGGCGGTTCATCGGGAAGGGCAAGCAAAGGCAGCGAGAATTCCGGCGAGGGAATCGTCATGAAAGGTCCCGCCGGATCGGTCACCGTCATTGCGCATGACCCGCAGAATGACAGTCGTGGCGGAACCGCGACAAAGTTCACATTCAAGGAACAACGGGAATTTGAAAGCATAGACAGCCTCGTGGAATCCCTCGAATCAGACATGGCGGTTCTTGATAAGGAACTTGAAGCATCTGCCAGCGACTATGAAAGGCTTCCCGGCCTCCTTGCGGGAAAACAGGCGCTGGAGGCCGTACTGGAGGGTGCGATGGAGCGATGGGCCTACCTTCAT
>CAZFWQ010000429.1:0-956 GCA_964522755.1 uncultured Oscillospiraceae bacterium
TCCATTTGTTAAGGGGAACCGAAGGCGGCCGATTTTGGACCACGTCTTGTTCTGATGGTCGTAGATCATCATTTCGTACCAGGTGCCGGCGGCATCTGTTTCCCGCATCATCACGTGAACCGTGTAGGTTCCCTTGCCCCATGCGCAGGGATAACGCACTCCGACAAAATCCCCTTCGTATCCGGCCGATTCAATCGTGCCGCCTTCGGCGACCCAGGCATTCGCCTTGTCACGCGTTTCCCAGCGAGACCAAATGAACTTCGTTTCCGGCTGGCCGGCGCTCCCGAATTCATATTGGAAACCGAAATACTGCGCGGTCTTCCCGATCTTGAAGTCATAGAGTTGAAGGTAAACCGCCGCCTTGGGCAGCGGATCCGTATGGAAGGTGACGTCCACCGACAGGTCGGCCATTTTCTTCAGTCCCAGCCTCCAGTTGACATAGGTCATTCCCCCATGCCCTCTGCCGGCGCCGGATTCGCTGCCTTTTGAAACATCCACGGGGTAGGCGTCATTGCGCGGTGTCGCCGTGCCTGGATAATGAGGGCTTATCGTGCCTTCATAACCCAGCATCCGGATAACATTCTGGCTTACCGACGAGGGCCATCGCCAATTCGATGGGTCTGCATCGGGAACCGGAAGATGGCCATAATAATAAGCGTCTTGCATGTTGCCGCTTACCTTTTCTGCATTTGTAACGATCAGAATTCTGTTTTTCAGCACAACGACGCAATCATGCATGTCCAAAATGGATTTGAGTCCCGCAACGGGATCGACATCAACAAGGTTGACCGTACAGAAGTCATTCTCAAGGTTTGCCTCAAGCTGAAGACCATAGTTCTCATGATCAGCGACTTTACGAATAACGTCCTGAACCTTGGCGTTATCGGCCTGAATGCGGATTGTATGGTCAATAGCCGATTTGGCCCCAGCGGCGGTCAATCCTGGTTTTGTTTAGT
>CAZFWQ010000429.1:966-2532 GCA_964522755.1 uncultured Oscillospiraceae bacterium
CACCTTGATTTCCTCATAGGGCTGTACCGAGCATCCAACAGTCATTATCAGGAAGCCCAATGAGAGTAAGCGGAGCAAGTTCATTCGATGCCTCTTGGGGATGGCTGGCTTGCCGACTTTTTCCGATATACGTCACAAAGATAATAAGGTCCCGGCTCCCATGACCGCTCATCCTTTGCATCCTTGGCAATTTCAGCCGTGATTCTCCATGCCTCTTCAAGGTGATCCAGCAGGCAAAACCGATTTACCGGATATTTTTCGAATCCTCTGTTGCATGATAAGGGAGAGTGTCCAAACTCAATATATCCCGGTTCACGGCTGACAGGATCGTACCCCATGAAGTCAAAGTTGACGATGTCTTCTGAAGCCGTTCTCTTGATGGTCATGGGGTCGGAGTTTTCGCCATCGAACACCATGGGGAACAGCTTGTAGGCATACATGTCAAACAGTTCGGGGTTTTCACGAATGATTTCCCTCGCGAGGTCTTCTGTGTCGTATAAGCCCCAGTCATTATGCTTCCAGGAGGCGGACCAGTTTTCCGGCCCCTTGGACATGCAGTTACTGACGCTGCAAACCTCCACGATGGCAGTCTTATCAAACCAGCTATCTTTTCCCATGGTTTTTTTTGGGAAATAGCCGATAAAAATGGGGTCAGGAATGTTCATTGCTTCACAGAATGCTACGCCTGCCCCGGAAGGAGGGCAAGCTTGGAAGGGACTCGGGAGGCAAGCAGGCTCATGCCAAGGGAAGACGGCGAGAATATGTCCCCTGACTCCGAAAAATACGAAACACGCGAAAGGCGCGAAATACAGCCTGGTCCGGCTTTCGCGTATTTCGGGTGTTTCGTAGTTCCCTCCTCTCTTCGTTTTTTTGCCTATGACTCCTTCGGTAGGTGTGGTATCACGTCTCATCGATAGTTCGGCTAGAGGGAGGTCGGGGGGGCGATGTTGACAGAAACAAGACGGCGATACGGGTGGGCGATGCGATTACCTTCCACGATGACCAACAGCGGAACCGTGATCGAATTCGCCGAAGCCGTCCTTGGCGCAGGCTCGATGTTCCTGCGGACTGGGGCACCATGATTCAACTCCGCAGGCATCCGGAATCGTCCTGGACCGCGCCCTATGAAGACGTCCTCCTCGACGATTCCCTGTTTCAACCGCTCGGACGACTTGCAAGCGCCGCATGCGACCGCGGCATGGCGGTTCTCAGCTTTTCCACCGGCGCGAGCATGCGCGTGACCGCGCTTCAGTGCGGGGCGATCCGGGTCGCGATATCGCCCGACGCCTCCTTTCCCGCCGACCGGGTCGGGGATGACGGCACCAGCGGCATTGTCAGCGGATTTGACCGGATCGCCAACATGCACATGGATGAAACCGATTCAGAAATCCTGCTGGATGCAGGGCTTGCGCAGATCACGCTCAGCCGGTCTCCCTTCCGGCTCAGGGTGGCCGGCCGGGATGGAAGGAGCTGGCTCTCCTCGCGCCCCGACGGTATCCGGATCAACCGGGAGAACGGGGCGACGCTGTCGTTTTTCGATATGACGGACGAGGATCACTTTTTCGG
>CAZFWQ010000429.1:2542-3211 GCA_964522755.1 uncultured Oscillospiraceae bacterium
CTGACCCAGCCTGTGGGCTTCCCGAAATAAGAATCATGTTGAACCTAAATGATTGAACAGGGGATTTCGACGATGCGTTTGATGCCGTCACGGTTCAAAACCAGTCGGAATTTATGATACTCATGCTGGTTGCCCATGCCGTATTTCATCAATCCCCGCCGCGGCTACGGTTTCCTGATGGACAATCCGACGCCGCATGTCTATTTCGACCTGGGGCGGGAGTTCGCAGACCGCTGGTTCCTGCACACACCCGGCGGCGCTCTCGACTTCTACGTGCTGCCGGGTCCCGCGCCCGCCGACGTGGGGCGGCGTTACTGCGCCCTGACAGGCTACCCCACGCTTCCGCCGAAATGGTACCTGGGCTTGTGGATATCGTGGGTGGGCGCCCACGAGCAGCAGGACGACATCCTCGCGGTCCTGCAGCGGGCGCGAGAGGAAGGCGTGCCGTTCGATGTGTTTGTTGCCGACCTCTATTGGCGCGGGGGGCACCTGTCGCTGAAGATGGAGGGCCGGGACGGCATGAATCTGAACTGGGACGCGGCCCGCTTCCCGGATCCGGCCCGTTTTGTTCAATCCGTTCACGAGCTGGACGCCCGTCTCTGCCTTCATGTGAATACCCGCACATGGGCCGGCGCCCCGGCGCGGGAGGGCTTGCAGCGCGGCGCCCTG
>CAZFWQ010000430.1:0-1804 GCA_964522755.1 uncultured Oscillospiraceae bacterium
ATGATGAATTGTTCAGAGATGATGAATTGTTCAGACATGATGAATTGTTCTCATATGATTGCCGCCCCCCGCCCAGTTTGGTACAATGGGCAAAGATACCTGCCAGTACGGCTGATGACTGCCAGCGCTGCCGATGCCGGATGTGTGCCGGACGAGTTCCGGACGCATGCAGGACAAGCACCGGACGAATACCGGATGTGTGCCGGACGAGTACCGCCTGATGCCGGATGGCGACCCAGGCATCCTGCAACAGCGAATGCGCATTCAATTTATGGAAGGGGGTGGACGGCGAATGAATAAGGCCTTCCCGGTTATCCGGAAGAATCTCTTTCTGTTCGTCATGCTGATTTTCCTGATCACATCTGCCCTCCAGGTGTCGAGTCCTTCATCTGGTGCTGCTTCGACTGCCGCGACCGCCTCTTCGGCTGCCTCGCCCGCCCCCAATGACGCGGCGACAAAAATCCTGGAGATAGGTGAAGTCGAAAAAGGGATACTTCAAAAGCTGAGAAGCCTTCAATTGGATATAGCCCGCGACAATGAAGGGATTCAAGCCCTGTCGTCGGACTTGGCGCGCCTTCAAGGGGAATTGGAAGTGCTTGACGCGCGTATGGAAACAGAATCGGCCTCCCTGAAGACAAACCGCGAAGCATTGAGGATAGTCCTGGTCCGGTATCAGATGTCGGGGCCTGGCTCGCAGATGGAACTGCTGCTTTCATCAGACAGCCTTGCAACTTTTCTAAGGCGTCTGGGCATCATGAGGGACTTGAACCATGAAACCGGAATCTTGCTGGACCGTTTGAAAGAAAACAAGCGGCTCCTGGATGAACAACTTGCTGAAAAACAAGTGGTACTCACCGGGCTGCAGGATCAACGGGCTGCGCTGGAACAAGCTCTGCAGGCCAAAAAGACGAACGAGGCCGGCCTCGAAGCCTCGCTGACCGCTCTTGCCGCGGACCGTGCCGGTTACGAGGAACAGCTTGCCCGAATGGAAGCTGCCTGGAATCTCGCATTGGGCATTTTTCCGAAATTGACGGACGGATTTTCGCGAATCGTATCCGAAGGGGCATTCCCGCAGGATGCCCTCGAAATGACATTTTCCTTTTTCGGCGTCAGTGCCTCTTTGAAAGAGAAGACTTTTTCAGACATCCTGTCCGGTGACAAGCGGATGCTGGGGGCGATATTCCGTTTTCATCCGGAACGCGTCACACTGGAGGTCCCCGACGCAGGCTTGATTCTCGAGGGAACCTTCACAGTGGTGGACGGCATCGCGCTGCAGTACGAAGTTCTGTCCGGAACACAGGGCGGAATGCCGTTGGAACCTGCCCAGGCCGCAGAACTGTCGAAGAACGGCCCGCTCCTGTTTGGTCTGGAACCCATTCTTCAGGGCGGGAAAATCGACAAGGTGAAAGTATTGGAAGGCTCCCTGACATTGGATGTCTCAATAAGCCTTTTTTGATTTGAGATCATGTTCCATTCATTTACGGACAGAAGCAGGAGGATATCGGATGATCGAGGCACAGGACGCATCCCTGCAGTATCCCGACGGAACAATTGCCCTGAGGCCCTTCAGCCTGTCCATAGGAACCGGGGAACTCATCTATATCACCGGACCCAGCGGCAGCGGCAAAACCAGCCTGCTCCAATTGCTGCTTGGCATGGTTGAGCCTACCGGGGGCACGCTGTCGGTATTGAACCTGCCGATGGTCGGGGCGCACGGAGCGGATGTCAGGAAACTGCGGCGCAGGATCGGTCCCGTATTCCAGGATTTCCGGCTGACGGCTGGCAGGAGTGCACGTGAGAACGT
>CAZFWQ010000430.1:1814-3210 GCA_964522755.1 uncultured Oscillospiraceae bacterium
AAGGCAGCCTCACCGATAGACCACCTGTCGTGGGGGGAAAGGCAAAGGGTCGCCATTGCGCGCGCCATTGCCCGGAAAGCCGAACTGATCCTGGCTGACGAACCCACCGGTACCCTGGATCGGGAAAATGCCCTCGGCATCTTGTCACTGCTGACCTCCATGCGCAATGAAAGGACTACCGTGCTGATTACGACGCATGCCACACATTTGCTGGATACCGCACAGGCCAGCGGCATCATCCGCATGGATAACGGACAGCTTGAACTGTCGCGGGGGGGTGCCGTACGATGAAAAGGCGAATGGGCAATGTACTGCACCACCTGCGGGAAGCAGGAATCCTGTTCAGATCCAACCTGTTTTCGAACTTGATGTCCCTGTTCAGCACCACGCTCGTTTTCCTGTTTCTCGCCGTGATTCTGGCGGGATGGCGCACGACGGGCCACTGGGTCGGACTGATTCGGTCTGGAGCGGAAATCCAGATTTTCCACCGTATTGCAGAATCAACCCAGGAGCCGAATTCTGCCGAGACCAATGACTCAGCTGGTACAACCGACGCAGTCGGAAGCGCAAACACGGCAGATGAAGGCGACACGGCCGGTACAACCGACGAAGCCGGAACCGCAAACGCGGCAATCGTGGATGCAGGCGTACTGGCGGATAAAATCAGGCAGATACCCGGAGTGGAGGCCGTGGCCTTCGTGAACGCGGAAGAAGCCCGGAAGCGGATGACGGAACTGATGGGCGGCGAGTCCGATGCGCTGGCGCAATTCGGGGAGAACCCGTTCAGGCCGTTTCTTGAAGCGCGTATCCGGCTGGAAGACATGAATGCCGTATTGTCTGCCGTGTCTGCTCTGGATGGAGTTGAATCCGTCCGCGACAACCGGTCCATCCTGGAAATGCTGATCGGACTGGAACGTGCGCTGCGTGCAGGGGGACTGGCCTTGGGCATCGCAGTGGGCATTTTCACCCTTGTCCTGCTTTCCCATATCATCCGGACAGGGGTCATACACAACCGCGAGCAGATTCGCACCCTGCGGCTGCTTGGCGCTCCTGAATTCCACATCGCCTTCCCGTTCTTCCTGCTGGGCCTCTTCCTGAGCGCAGGCGGCGCCCTGTTGGCGGCCGGGCTGGTCTCGGGCGGAATCAGCCTGTTTTGGGTGAAAATCACATCCCCGCTGCCGTTTCTTCCGCTGCCGGCCCCGCAAATCCTTCAAGGTGGTTTGTTTGGCATTCTCGGGGGCAGCGGCATCCTATTGGGTTTGCTGGGAACAGTATCCGGATTGCTGTCTGCGAGAAATGGCGGAGACGAGGGCCATTTCCGGTAAGGAACGGCGAAATGGACGACAAATGGACGGTACCGTGACCGTGTTGGAACCCGCATTTGGAGCGATTGATC
>CAZFWQ010000431.1:0-3209 GCA_964522755.1 uncultured Oscillospiraceae bacterium
GACCTGTTCCTGATAAACCATGCAGCCGTATGTGACGTTCAGGATCGGTTCAAGCAGGGGGTGCGCGTAGGTGACCAGTTCCGGGTTGTTCTTGCTGCGGATGTACCTGGGGATCTGGTCCATGGGTCCCGGCCTGTAAAGTGAAATTCCGGCAATGATGTCTTCAAGGGAGGTGGGCTGCAGGTCCTTCATGAACTGCGTCATGCCCTGGCTTTCCAACTGGAATACGCCAGCCGTTTCTCCCCGTCCGATAAGGGCGTAGACTTCCGGCATGTCGATTGGAATGTTGTCGATGTCAATCCGTTCCCCGGTATTCTGGGCGGCGAGCGCAACCGCATCCCGAATGACCGTGAGTGTGCGCAGGGCCAGAAAATCCATTTTCAGCAGGCCGAGTTCCTCTATCGTGTTCATCGGGAACTGGGTGGAGATCAGGTCGTTGCTGCGATAGAGGGGAACAAGGTTCGTGATGGGCTCTCCCGCTATGACGACGCCGGCGGCATGGGTGGAAGCGTGCCTTGGCATGCCTTCAAGCGTTTTGGCCGTGTCTAGGAGCTCCCTGATGCGCGGATCTTCGGTGTATGCCTTCGCAAGATCCTTGCTCATGCCAATGGCATCTTCTATGGATAGGTGTTTTCCCGGCATCATCGGAATCATTTTCGCGATGCGGTCCACGTCCCCGTACGGAATGGCCAGCGCGCGCCCGACATCCCGCACGGCGGCCCGCGCGGCCATGGTGCCGAAGGTGATGATCTGGGCAACGCGGTCGGAACCGTATTTGGCGACCACGTAATCGATGACTTCCTGCCGTCTTTCATAGCAGAAATCGATGTCGATGTCCGGCATGCTGATTCGCTCGGGATTGAGGAAGCGCTCAAAGAGGAGGTTGTAGCGGATGGGGTCCACATTCGTGATGGCAAGGCAGTAGGACACGATGCTGCCAGCCGCCGAACCGCGTCCGGGTCCCACCATGATGCCCTGTTCGCGGGCATGTCGGATGAAATCCCAAACGATCAGGAAATAATCCACATATCCCATCTGCCTGATGACCGAAAGTTCGAAAAGAGTTCGCTCTCTGTTGGAGACATCATTGCCGTAACGGTTTGCATATCCTTTCCAGGTAAGCTCTTCCAGCATTTCCGAAGCCGTTTTCGTCCCCTGGACCGGAAATGTCGGCAAATGCAGCTTTCCGAAGGTGAAAGCGACATGGCACCTTTCGGCAATCGCCTGCGTATTCCGAAGGGCTTCCGGCACGTCGGAAAAATGATGGGCCATTTCTGCCGCCGACTTCAGGTACAGCTCATCAGTATTGATGATGAGCCTATCCGTGTCTTCCACGGTCTTTCCGGTCTGGATGCAGATGAGGATTTCCTGGGCGCGCGCATCGGCGCGATGGATGTAGTGGACGTCGTTCGTCGCGATGAGCGGAATGCCCGTTTCCCGGGAAAGCCTCACCAGTTCCCGATTGACCTCGCGTTGTTCCTCAAGGCCGTTGTGCTGGATTTCCAGGTAGAAATTGTTCCGGCCCATGATGGTGTCCAGCCTGAGGGCCATGGATTTGGCCCCTTCGTAGTCGCCCCTGAGAATCGCGCCCGGCACGTCTACGGCCAGGCAGGCGCTGAGGGCGATAAGCCCCGTGTGGTATTTTTCCAGCAGGCCGAGGTCGATGCGGGGCTTGTAATAGAATCCGTCCGTGAAGCCCAGGGATATGAGCTTCATCAGGTTTCCGTAGCCTTCATTGTTTTCCGCCAGCAGCACCAGGTGCCCCTGGTCGGAATCCGTCCGGGGATCCTTGTCAAGGTGCGTGCGCGCGGCCGTGTAGGCCTCGCAGCCGATGATGGGGTTGATTCCGGCGTCCCGGCAGGCCTTGTAAAAATCGACCACGCCGTGCAGGACGCCATGGTCGGTCACCGCCAGGTGCCGCATGCCCAATTCCTTCGCGCGGGAAACAAGGGCGGGTATGCGCGCGGCGCCGTCCAGCAGGCTGTATTCCGAATGAACGTGCAGATGGGTGAAACTCGGCTGTCTTTCAATATTCATCATGCAACCATCTTATCAGAAACACTTGTTCTGGCATACTGTCATAAATGCAAAAGGCACTTTGCCGGCAAAATGTCGGCAAAGCGCCTTGATGTATCGCGGCTTGATCGAGAATCAGTTTACTTTCCCGCCGCATTTGGGGCAGAAAGCCGTTTCCTTGGAAACTTCGGCGCCGCAGGACGGGCATTTCGTTGAATCCTTGATCTCCATGATCTTGTTCTTCAGTTCATTGATTTTTGCTTCCATTTCCGAAAGCTGGACGCACCATTCACCGAAGCCATGGTCCGTTCCGGCCTTGAACGCGACGAAAACCTGCTCGCCGATTTTAGCGAACATGTCTTTCATCTTGTCCTTCTCGCCACCGATCTGGGAGTTCAGCTTGGTAATCTCAATTGCTTCTTTGCCTTTTTCCGCTACGTTCTTGCCGAGTTTCTTCACGTCATCGAAGAATGCCATTGGATTTTACCTCCTTTAATCTGGATGATAGGCTCACATTCAGCATAGTCCTGTTTTGATGAAAAAGCAACTGCCAGCTTATATTTCATGGTTACCCAATTGGATCCCGATGAAACGCAAGCATGCAATATTAGTCAACAAAATGCATTTTCCATCAATTATCCTCTTCCGAAAACATTGAACCGGCATGTGCTTCATGAAAAGGCAGATGCATTCGGAATCGGTTCATCCATTGTACGGCTCTGCCGGAGAAGTGTCTGACGCAGGACGCCGCAAAAGGCTGCCCGGGGGGAGTTTCACCGGTGCGTCCGCATAGAGCTTCATCTGGGGATGGGGCGCTGCGTCGATCGGATTCATGTCCGAATCGTAAAGGGCCATCAGGCGCAGCGGGAAAACCGGTCCGGACGCTGGCAGGCATTCAAGCCCGTCGGACAGGTAGAACCGGTTCCTCTGCTGGAGCTCCATGCGCCAGCCGCCCGGTATGGCCAGGGGCCCCGGTGCTTCTTCCGGGACCAGGGCTACGAAGTCTGATCCCCTGACGTATCCTCCGGTCGCGGTTTTTTGTGCATCGGAACCTGGAACCCCGTCGAGGAATCCTTCCGTGAAACCGCGGTTGCTGACAGAAGCCACTTCATGTTCCCAGCGGACCACGTCGGATTCGCGCCAGTTTCCGCTCCATGCGCTGTCTTTTTTTTTTAATGATGCGTCGACCACCG
>CAZFWQ010000432.1:0-2436 GCA_964522755.1 uncultured Oscillospiraceae bacterium
CTATCCTGAGTGTTTCGCGGTTTGCCTTCAGGGAGGCCGCTTCCGCTGTCGTGCGCGCGTCAAGCACATCCAGTTCTCCTTGAAGGCGCACCAGGTCCGATGACAGGGCCTGAATCCCTTCATTGTCACGGGCAATATCCAACTGAAGGCTTCTCAGCTTTTGCAGAATCCCTTTTTCGAGTTCCCCGATCTCCAGGATCTTCGCCGCCGCGTCGTTGGGGGCGGGCGAGGCAACCGGAGAGGCGGCCGAAGCAGCGGTAGAGGCAGCGCCAGACGAAGGACTCGACACCTGGAGGGCGGATGTGAGGAGGACAACCAGCATGACGAAAAGAAGGGAATTCTTCCGGATCATTGGGAATGCTGTATTCATTCGCCATACACCTCCTTCCGTTCATGGGATGCACGCTTTCGATCCTGCGGGATGCCTGGCACTCATCAGTCATTTATCCGGCATCAGCCGCGCAGACAGGCATCTTCCGCCTCATTGTATCAAACTGGGCGGAGAGCGGCAATCATGAAGGAGGAACTATTCACATGACAAGTAAATTGCCATGAACCGAAGAAGATATCACGATGACTGGACAAAGCGGATATGCGATAATGGAACTGTCGACAGCCGGCAATACGGAAAGTGAGGGCTTACCATGGACAAGAGCAACAAATTCTCCTGGAAATGGAAAATTAAAGAGGCATTCCTTGAAGAGTATGTGAAAATGCATCTCGATCCCTGGCAGGAAATCATGGATGAGCACACGGCCGCGGGTATTTACAACTATTCCATCTTTCAGAACGGGAATGAATTTTTCTATTGTTTCCAATGCGACGACGTGAAAAAGGCTTTCGCCTACATCGACAAAAGCGAGGCCTGCCAGCGCTGGAATGCCATCACAAGCAAGATGGTCGAAGGTTCCTTTGACTTTGCGCAGGCAAATCCCATCACCTTCATGCGGGAAGTTTTCTTTTTAAAGTAAAGGATGCTTCCGACAACATGACGCGGTGCCCTGTTCTGAGAGGAGTGGTGTATGTGTTCATGCAAAAGAAGAGTCTCAGGTATGCAGCCTTCCTGTTCAGTGTCATTCTGGCTTTTTCCCTTGCCATTATCCTGTCCACCGTGAGCATTCAGGCCGAAACCGCACGCCCCGACCTGCGGATTCGGCCTGATGCCGTTACTGTGAATAAAACCGCTCCCAAGGCCGGTGACACGGTTTCCATTTCCGTCCCTGTCGAAAACATCGGCCTGATCAATGCGACGAATGTAACAGTACAGGTATTTGCCGGAACAGCGAAAGCCGTCGACAAGAAGATAAGCGCGATTCTAAAAAACGGGAAATACCAGCTTGCATTCACCTGGAAAATACCGGTCACCTTTTCAGGCATGCAGGAATTCCGGTTTGAGGTTGATCCCGGTAAAATCATCACTGAATCAGATGAAACCAACAACACGGCACTATGGAACCTGAGCGCCATGGCATTGAATGTGGATGTCAGCATCGCGGAAGTTCCATGGACGGTCACTCCCGTCACGCCAATCGTAGCTGGCACAAGCTTCAAGATAAAAGGCCAGGTGAAAAACATAGGCCTGGATGCGTCGGGTCCCATCATCGTGCGCTACAACCTGGTGACGTTTGAACCGGGAAATACCGCTGACCGGGCACTCCTGGAAAAAGAACTGAAGGAATTGGAAGCCTTTTTAGAAAAGCCCCCGGTCGGACTCATCCTGGATAATGAAAAGCAAACCGATTTTTTCGGGAAGGAAGAAGATCGCAAGGCGCGCATCGAACAGATCAGGGAGCTGTTGGCATCCAAGCCTGGCGCAATCCGCAAACTCGTCCTATTGGCGGAGCAAACCGTGGGAAGCCTCAGTGCGGGCAAATCCAGCCAGGTTTCACGACAACTGATGCTGCCGGTCACATATTCCCTGGACAAGGCTGAATTGGAAATCACGGCAGTCAACCGGGCTGGCATCGTGGAGGTCAACAAGGCCAACAACGTGTCTGCCGTCACCATTCAGACACGCCCGCAAAGCGTGGATGTCTGCATTGCCGATGACGATGTATCGCACACGCCCGTCAACCGCATCCTTCTCGCCGGGCAGACGGCCACCCTCAGGGCCCGTATCTTCAACAACGGAACCAGTCCCGTCAAGAGCCTGAAACTCTCATGGTTTTTATCTACAAAAACCCAGTTGGACGGTTCTGCAGCCATTGCGACAAAAACCATGACCTCCACCATCCCGCCAGGCAAAAGCTATGTGGTTACGCAGGCCATCAAAATCCCGGCGAATGCAACTGGTGATCGAATGGTCATTCTGCAGTTGGATGCTTCCAATGGGCTGGCGGAGTCCAATGAAAGCAACAATCAGGCATCGCATGCCCTACCCATCTCCGCACAGACCCGTGATCTCGCAGTAGACATGCTGAAGCCGTCCAAGCTGTC
>CAZFWQ010000432.1:2446-3187 GCA_964522755.1 uncultured Oscillospiraceae bacterium
CCTGCCTGGTGAAAACGTGACATGGTCCGTCCAGGTTCGCAACTTCGGAAATTCTGAAGCCGCCAATGTCCTGATCCGGCTCCAGCCCGATCTGGGCAATCCGGCGCTGGACATGTCGCTGACCATTCCTAAACTCGCCGCGGGTGCCGTCACCACCAAAACCTTTCAATGGAAAGTGCCCATGAACCTCACGCAGGCGGTAAACATCCCTATCCGCGCCATGGCGGATCCGCTGAATGCCATTCCGGAACCCGATGAAAACAACAATGACAAAATATACGGACTTACCCTCAAAGTGCCTGACCTGAGCCTGGCTGATTCGGAAATGCATCTGAACTCCAACAACCTGGTACGCGGCCGATACGTCACCGTTGGATTCACCCTGCGCAACACGAACGTCATGGCTTCACCGCCAAGCACAGCCAGCCTTCTATATTATGTAATCGGCTCAGGACCCAACACCCTTGTCAAGCTGGTCGACCTGCCATTAGGAGGCCTCAGCAAGCAGCAGGCGCAGTATCTGGAAATCACCGGCCTGCTGCCTGGCACTTTGGCCATCGGCACCAATGTCGGCCTGGTCGTAGTAGCGGACTCCGCCAACGTCATTCTGGAATCGGACGAGGGAAACAACCGCGCAGAGCGGACCGCAACCATGGTCGATCCACCCAGGACCGTCAAGGCGCCGTACTTCGAAATCGAGGTGAACGATCCGGAATGGAACCTTCTCAGTGGTGCCACCGT
>CAZFWQ010000433.1:0-3176 GCA_964522755.1 uncultured Oscillospiraceae bacterium
TGTACGTGTTTTATTGACCAGCCTCCTACTGGGTGCAGACGGAAAGGAACTGTTGCGAACCAGAAGCCGCCGACTCCTGGAAGCGGGTGGGGAAACCGTGTTTTCCCAGACCGTCTATCTGGAAGACCCGAAACTGTGGTCGCCGGAATCACCAATCCTTTACAGTTTACAAACGGAATTACGAAAAGAGCCTGACATATCGGATACTGAAAAACTGACTGGGGCAAGGGAACCATTGCCTGACAGCAGGGCGCCATTGACTGATGATGGGGTGCCATTGATTGTCGGTGAGGCACTGCTGACTGATGATGGGGAGAAATTGACCGATGATGGGGATTCATTGCTGGATAAACAGGTTGCGGCGTTCGGAATCCGATTCTTCGCGGTTCAGCCTGACAGGGGATTCTCCCTCAATGGCGCGTCCCGCAAGATGAAGGGTGTCTGCATTCACCATGACGCCGGGTGCTTCGGCGCGGCAGTTCCTTCAAAAGTCTGGATGCGGCGGCTCCGTTTGCTGAAGGAGTCCGGATGCGATGCCATCCGTTTCAGCCACAATCCTCCCGACCCCGGCCTTCTGGATCTGTGTGACGCAATGGGTTTCCTGACCATGGACGAGGCGTTCGATGAATGGGAGCTGCCCAAGAACAAATGGGTAGTCGGGCATAACAAGGGTATTCCGAGCAGGCAGGGGTACGCCGGTTCTTTTGCGGAGTGGGGGGAGCGCGACCTGAAAGACATGGTGCTTAGGGACCGCAACCATCCATCCATTGTCTTCTGGAGCATCGGCAATGAGATAGATTTTCCAAACGATCCATATACACATCCTGTTCTGGGAGAACGTTACAAACCGGACTATCCGCATTCGGACCGCTTGGGCGTGGTGGCTGGAAAACTGGCTGCCATTGTCCGTTCACTTGACACGACAAGGTTAATCACTGCTGCGTTGGCTGATGTGACAATATCCAACCGGACAGGATATGCGGATGTGCTTGACATAGTGGGTTACAACTATCTTGAACGGCATTACCAGGAAGATCATCCGGAATATCCGGAACGCGTGATATACGGGAGTGAGAATGGACAGTCCCTGGACGCCTGGACCGCCGTGCGGGACAATCCGTACATATTCGGACAGTTTCTCTGGACGGGCATCGACTTTCTCGGAGAGGCACGAGGCTGGCCCATTCGCAATTCACAGGCAGGATACCTTGATACTGCGGGTTTCAGGAAGCCCTCCTTCTTCTTTCGCAAAAGTTTATGGACAAATGAACCGATGGCCTGGCTGGCAGTTTTGCCACCGGATCGAGAAGCGGGAATGAAGCCGTCTCGTGGCTGGGGTGAAACCCCCTCCTGGAATTGGCCGGGTTATGAAGGAAAAACCTTGACGGTTGTCTGTCATACAAACTGTCCGGAAGTGGAACTGATTCAAGATGGCATATTGGTTGGAAACAGGTGTTTGTCTGATTTCCCAGATCATCTTGTGAAATGGGATGTTCCATATAAGCCTGGCGTTTTGCAGGTTAATGGAAGGATTGATGGGAAAGTGGTCTGCGAAGGCAAACTTCAGTCTTCAGGTCCTGCTTTCGGCATGCAAGCCAAGATGGATACCCCTTGTGTTCTGGCAGATGGGGAAGACCTGGTCCATGTGGAACTAATGGTTGTGGATGAAAACGGGGTATGCGTTTATGATGCGAGTCCTGTTTTGAAATGCAGCATAACGGGACCAGGTCGAATCATCGGGATGGAAAACGGCGACCCTGCCAGCCATGAACCGTATGGAATTGAAAGCCGCAAGGCATATCACGGCAAACTGCTTGTGGTTGTTCAGTCTTCCGGCGAAGCAGGATGCGCGTCATTGACTGTCGTGAGTGAAGATATAAAATCACTGTGTCTTGAAATAACCTGCGTAATGCCGGAGAATCGCGCCTTGAAGTAATCTTCGTAATGCCGTAGATTCGCGCCTCGAAACAACCAGTGCGATGCCGGAAAATTCTTGTACTTTGAAACAACCTGTGAAAAACCTATTTCACAATCAACTTTCCCATTGCCTCAAGGACGTTGACGGGTCCGAAACTGACATTGGTCGTGAGTTTCATTTCCAGGTCCGACTCTGACTTCAGCGTGATATCAACCGTATACCAGTCTGGCGTCTCTGGGAACCTGCATGTCAATTGGAAACAAATAGGTGTTTTCCAGTTGGCGGAAGCGAAACTGATGAATTTTCGGCGTTTCCGATGGTTATGCCTTTTAAAGGTACTGTTCGACTCTACCCAATGGCCCCAGCCAAAGGGAATTCTATGACTTCCCCTTTCATCTTCAATTTCAAAGAACGTCTGCCGTCCAACCGAATTAAAGACGATCGCTTTGATCATGAAGGGGTTTTCTGAAATATTCCAACAGGATCCCCTCCATTTGTCAAAAAGCATGGTGGATTCCTCTAGGGATAATGACAGAACGGGAGGCTCATAATGCAGGGATTTGCATCGTTCTGCAAAATCGGCTGCTTCATCCGGGCTCGCGGTTTTCTTTTCGGATTCAAGAACCCGCAGAGGAATGAGATGTTTCCAAACCAGGTCCAGAACGGCCTGCATGTCGGCGACGCCGCTGTTGATGGCAATCACCGCGTCATACTCGTCCATGACGATGCAATATTGGCCGAAAGCCCCGTCTCCACGATAGAATCCGTGCCGGCACCGCCAGAACTGGAAACCATATCCTGCCTTCCAATCAGGATTCGATTGCGAGCTGTTGTCGATATGTGTGCGAGTGGCAATATCCACCCACTCCTGCGGAAGAAGCCGATCCCCATTCCAAACCCCCTTGTTTAGCAGGAACTGGCCAAAACGTGCGATTTCACCCGTGGTCAGCCACAATCCCCAGCCCCCTGCATTGATGCCCTTCGGGCAGCTGTCCCATTCAGGTTCAGGGATTCCCAGGGGAGTGAACAAGCGCGGCATCAGGTAATCCCTGACAGTCAGCCCCGTGATTTTCTGTAAAATGGCAGAAACCATGTAAGTGGCGATGCTGTTATATAGAAAGTGCGTACCCGGTTCACGGGTTGGCGGCGTCGCGAGGAATTCCTTCACCCAATCCTTTGCGGCTCTGATATCAGGCTCTGCTTCATGCCCGGTGGCCATGGAAAGCAGATGCCGGATTTTCATTGAACGCAGGAAGTC
>CAZFWQ010000434.1:0-3175 GCA_964522755.1 uncultured Oscillospiraceae bacterium
GATGATCTCCCTCTGTTTGTTCATCACGTCGTCGTATTGCAGCACATTCTTGCGGCGTTGGAAATTGATGCCCTCGATTTTCTTCTGGGCAGTCTCAATGGCATTGGACAGCATTTTCGCCTCTATGGGCTGCGTCTCTTCAAGGCCCAGCATCTCCACCATCTTCGTCATGCGCTCACTGCCGAACAGCCTCATCAGGTCGTCCTCCAGCGAGATGTAGAACCTCGACTCGCCGGGATCCCCCTGGCGTCCGGCGCGGCCGCGCAGCTGGTTGTCGATGCGTCGGGATTCATGCCGTTCCGTGCCGATGATCTTCAGTCCGCCGGCCGCGATGACTTTTACTTTCTCCGCATCCGTTTCCATCTTGAACTTCAGATAGTGACGCTTGAATATTTCACGCGCCTCGAGAATGAGGGGATCCTCTGTCTCGTTGAAGCTGATGGAGGCCATGATCAGGGCGTCTTCCATTCCCTGCTTGCGCATTTCCTGGCGTGCCAGGAATTCCGGGTTGCCCCCGAGCATGATGTCGGTACCCCGGCCCGCCATGTTCGTCGCAATGGTCACGGCGCTATATTTGCCGGCCTGCGCGATGATTTCGGCTTCCTTCTCGTGATACTTTGCATTGAGCACGCTGTGCCTGATGCCGTTCCGCTTGAGGACGCCCCCGAGCATTTCCGATGTTTCTATGGATATGGTGCCGACCAGGACCGGCTGCCCTTTCTTGTGGCTCTCCACGATGTCTTCCACGACCTGTGAGAATTTCCCGTTCTTCGTCTTGTATACGACATCGGGGTGGTCGATGCGGATGACGGTGACATTGGTTGGGATCGGGATGACATCAAGCTTGTAGATGCCCTTGAATTCCTGTTCCTCGGTAAGTGCCGTACCTGTCATGCCCGCAAGCTTCGCATACATGCGGAAATAGTTCTGGAACGTGATGGTGGCCAGGGTCCTGCTCTCGCGTTCGACCTTGACGCCTTCCTTTGCTTCAATCGCCTGATGAAGTCCGTCACTGTAGCGCCTTCCGAACATGAGGCGGCCGGTGAATTCATCGACGATGATGACTTCGCCGTCCTTCACAACGTAGTCCACTTCATTCTTCATGAGGCCGTGGGCTTTCAGCGCCTGGTTCACATGATGCGACAAGGTCAGGTTCTCCATGTCTGAAAGGTTTTCAATTCCGAAATATTTCTCCACACGTTCGACGCCACGCTGGGTTAGCGTTGCGGAATGCGCTTTCTCATCCACGATGTAGTCTGCATCTACATCGTCACCGTGCTGTTTGTCATCGGTCTCCTTGAATACCAGCTTTGACAGGCGCCGGGTGAAGCTGTCCGCTTTCTGGTAGAGATCCGTGGACTTGTCTCCCTGGCCGGATATGATGAGCGGGGTCCTTGCTTCGTCGACCAAAATGGAGTCGACTTCATCCACGATGGCATAGAGCAGATTTCGCTGCACCTTGTTTTCCTTGTAAACGACCATGTTGTCGCGCAGATAATCGAAGCCGAACTCGTTGTTCGTGCCATAGGTGATGTCGCAATTGTAGGCCGCACGACGCTCGTCATTCTCCAGATCGTGGACAATGCAGCCAACGGTGAGGCCGAGGAAATTGTAAATTTTCCCCATCAGCTCGCCCTGATAACGCGCGAGATAATCGTTCACGGTCACCAGGTGGACACCATCTCCGGTCAGCGCGTTCAGATATATGGGCAGGGTCGCCACGTTCGTCTTGCCTTCGCCTGTTTTCATTTCCGCAATACGGCCCTGATGGAGCACGACGCCGCCAATCAGCTGGACATGGAACAGCCTGATGCCCTGCACGCGGACGGTTGCCTCACGCACCACCGCGAATGCCTCCGGCAACAGGTCTTCGAGCGTCTCCCCGGCCTTGTACCGTTCCTTGAACTCCCCGGTCTTGGCCCGCAGCGCTTCGTCATCGAGTTTCTGCATCTCGGTTTCCAAAGCTTCTATCTGTTCAACCGTAGGCAGGATCCGCTTTACTTCCTTCTCAGCATAATTGCCGAAAAGGAATGTCAAAAAACCAGTCTTGTTCATTCGGAGTATCTCCCGTCTTATTTTCTTGCCGGATTTGCCGGCATCCGTTTCTTTTGTCGGCTTGAATCGGAATCTGCTGAAGTGTGCGGTTTGGCCGTTCTGCTTCAGGGCATTCCAGGCTGCGCTGAATCGTCCGTGCCGATTCGTCGCAGCGCTAGCAGGTATCCGTCGGCCCCGTAGTACAGTGCGCGGCTGACGCGGCTGATGGTTGCCTCGCTTGCACCCGTCTTCTCATGGATTTCCTTGTATGTCTTGTGTTCCGTCAGCATGCGGGCCACGTCGAACCGTTGTACGAAGGCCTTGATTTCCGAAATGGTGCCGATGTCCTCAAAAAAGGCGTAACACTCTTCAATTGTCTTGAGCTGCAATATGGCTCCGAACAAGCGGTCTGCCCCTTCGTCCTTCAACTTCGGATTCACGGTCTTCCTCCATCCTGGCTGTGTCGGTTGATGCGGGCTCCGGCTTGGGGCGTCTGCCGGCAGGACATGGGCACGGCACAGACTGGGATGATTCAAAGAACACCGGAGAAGATTTCAAGGCAATCGGATTCACGACATGCATATGGCAATCCCCTCATTATTATCGCATGCAGGCCTGTGGAATGCAAACCGCGGAGTCGGCACGAAACCTGCGCGGAGTCAACGCGAAGTCGGTGCGGAGTCGGTGCAGAATCTACGCGAAGTGAACGCGGGGTCGGTGCGGAGTCAGCGCGGGAATGACACGCGGGCCCGGGCTGTTCCTTTACATCAAAGGTTCCCGGGCGGTATAATACGGAAGATGATCACATTGCATAAGACGATTTTCAATTTTTGCATGCAGGTTCATCCCGCATGAAACCTCAAGGAAGCAAGTTGCTGCGCTTGAATCAAGTATACCGTACCCTGTAAATGCGCTGAATAGAATACATAATTGCTAGGAATTTGGCGTATTTGCAGGGCTTTCTGGTGTTTCGAGCGAAGCATGTAAAGCCTACCCTGTAAATGCGCTTATTGAACTGTGAATCAACAGAACTTGGAGCGCATTCACAGGGCTTCCTGATGATTCGCAGCGTAGCATGTAAAGCCTAGTCGGCGCACTGCTGGAATTTTCCTGCGACAATTATAACCGGTTTGGCAACACC
>CAZFWQ010000435.1:0-1118 GCA_964522755.1 uncultured Oscillospiraceae bacterium
ATACTCGCCCGTTCTTCCCGTGCGTTTTTGCCCAGGCAAATAACTGCTCAAATGTGCATCTTCCAATATCCGAACGGACACTCGGACGGGGGCGTCTATTGACAAAGCATCTCATCTCTTATAGTATCGAAATGTAGTTCCGGGAAGTCGTTATCCTTTTCGAAACCTCGGATTCATCTCTGGTTGTGCCCTTTCACACATGTCCTTCGCTGTCCGTTTATCCACCGTCACGCGTCATCCTGCGGCAATTCGAGCACCTCCATGGTTTCTGCATAAAGACCGGACAGTGCCACGGCAATTGTACCCAATCATACGGAAGACAGCATTGTTGGAGGTTCATGTGAGGAAATGGCCAATCAGGCTCGCGGCGACGCTATCGGCACTCCTTTTGCTCCTGTGCTTCGGACTGCCGTTCCGGACAGTGTCCCTTGGAATGAACTCAGTCCTATCCGTGCCGGGATATGCCATGCTGCTGGGCTTTGAGTTCTCTTCCGACGGAGCCGGGATTGCCATTCCTACCCAGGTTTTCTATATTATCGGCGCAATCGGGGCACTTCTTTTTCTTGTTTGGTCCATCTTGTGTCTTTTCAGACCTGACACGGCCGGCACTGCAGGCATGGCAGCCAAGGCAGGCAAGGTTGTCAAGGTCGGGAAAACCCGCGGTGAAGGTATCGCGGCGCTTGCCGGCCTGGTTTGCATGGTGGGTTTCATCGGCCAGTCTCTTGTGGAGCCTGGGCTGTATGCGTCGAACAACGCACTGCCGAAAATCGTTCGAGATCTTTTTAGCAGCCCGCGCTCCCCTGCGGCCGGAGCAGCCGGGTTTTTCTGCCTGCTTGTCGGCATTTACGCAGTGGCTCTTTTCTTCACTTCACCCCGCGGCATTCGCTGGTGGGAGCTCATCCAGATACGCAAGCTCAATTCGGGGGCGATTTTCCTTTCCGCCATCGCCTTGCTTGTATTCATCACCCCTGTCAAGCAGATCGATCTCGGAAAAGGCGAAAGGCTTGTCGTGTATGGTTTTTCGCTGCTGACGGGCACCACGGTTTCCAGCGGCGGGATGACCGCCTCCATACCACCCCAGGCATTCATAGTGGCGTTTTTCGCATTGACGGTCGCTA
>CAZFWQ010000435.1:1128-3174 GCA_964522755.1 uncultured Oscillospiraceae bacterium
TCGCTACCATCATCCTTTCACTCGTCAAATTACCTAAAAACCTATGCTGGCTGATGGTGGCCGTTCCCGTTCTTGCTGCCATATCCATCTTCTGCCAGATGCTCTATGAAATGTTTGTCTATAACACGAACACTGCCTTGCCTGGCTTTGTCAGGCAGATGCTGAGCGGCAAATACACCATGCCTGCCTATCTGGCAGCAGGCATCATCCTTGTTGCCGCCGTCGCAGGCATGCTCGCCACCATCATAGAGACAAACAAGGACATAAGCAGGCGCATATTGGACCACACCACCCTATATATCTTCATGCTGCCTGGCATCGTCCTGTTCCTGCTGTTCAACTACCTGCCGATGTTCGGCGTGGTGATGGCGTTTCAGCAGTTTGACCCTGTTGCGGGCTTCCTCCGGAGCGAATGGGTGGGGTTCCACAACTTTGTGGAAATCTTCAAGCTCCCGGCTTTCCTGCTGGCTTTCCGCAACACGCTGATCATCGCCACCATCAGGCTTGTGATTGAATTCCCGACGCCCATCATCTTTGCGCTCCTTCTCAACGAGATCAGGGGCCGGAAGTTCAAGCGGACTGTCCAGTCGGTTTCCTATCTGCCCAACTTCATGTCCTGGGTCATCGTTGCCGGGATATGGTACCAGATGCTGTCGCCCGAATCCGGCATCGTCAATCAGGGTCTGCTTGCGCTGAACCTGATCAAGGAACCGATATTCTTCATGCAGACCAAGAACCTTTTCTACCCGGTCCTCATATTCACTTCCATCTGGAAGAACCTCGGTTTCGCGTCCATCCTCTACATGGCTTCGATCGCCGGCATCGATCAGGAACAGTATGAAGCAGCCGTGATGGACGGCGCCGGACGGCTCCGACAGATTCGACACATCACACTTCCCGGCATGAAGAGCACGATTGTCCTTCTTTTCATCCTTGCGGTTGCCGGCCTTCTAAACGCCGGTTTCGACCAGCTGTGGACGATGGGCAACCCGGCAGTGCGGGATATTTCGGAGATACTGGACACGCTCGTGCTGCGTTACCTGACCAGGGGGAATTTCAAGGATCTGTCCCTTGGCGCGGCAATGGGCATGTTCAAGGCAGTTGTGGGCCTGATCCTGTTTTTCATCGCCAATCTCGTGTCAAGGAAACTCAATCAGGACTCGCTCATTTGAAAGGAGGAATACGGACATGCGCATGAAGGCAGGCGAAAGAATATTCGGCATCGCCAATACTGTGTTCTTCATCCTTTTTTCAATCCTTTGCGTCTATCCATTCATATATATCCTCGCGCTGTCCTTCAATGAAGGCCTGGACTCCATGAAGGGCGGCATCTATCTGTTTCCGCGTGATTTCACATGGACAAATTACAGGATCATCCTGACCGATGCGCGCATCATCAATTCCATGATTGTCTCCGTATCCCGCACGGTTCTGGGAACGGTCTCCGCCGTTGTCGTAAATGCGATGTTCGCGTTCGCGCTGGCAAAAAAAACAATTCCCGGCAGAAAGTTTCTGAACTGGTACGTCATGATTCCCATGTTCTTCAACGGCGGACTCATCCCTTATTTCCTCGTCTGTAAGGGACTCGGACTTGTGAATTCCTTTTGGGTTTTCGTGATTCCGTGGGTGATGTCACCATTCTACATCCTCATGCTGCGTGTCTTCTTCCTCGGCATGTCAGACAGTCTTGAAGAGTCCGCCAAGATAGACGGGGCAGGATACTGGGTGATATTCTTCAAAATCTATTTTCCGCTTGCCTTGCCGTCATTGGCCACCATTGCGCTTCTAGCGGGACTTACCCACTGGAACGACTGGTACGACGGAACCGTCATGGTATACAAAAACAGTCTCTGGCCCATGCAGACGCTGCTGCTGAACATCACGACGGGTTCGGACATCACGGCTTTCTTCAAAGGCCGCAATTTGCAGACTGCCGGCGCATTTGTAAAAAAAATCCAGATAACACCCCAAAGCATAAAGGCAGCCATCCTGATCATCACCGTTCTGCCCATAGTGATGATTTACCCGTTCCTGCAGAAATATTTC
>CAZFWQ010000436.1:0-3164 GCA_964522755.1 uncultured Oscillospiraceae bacterium
TTTGCTCCAGACTGCTCATCTTCATCCCCCTTGTGTGTCGGCGTGATTTTGTTGTCATGCTGCCATGGAAACATCATACCCTTATCCGGGCACTTAATAAATAGAGGAAACAGCATCGTGGATGGATAATCAAATCTTCATGCCAACCCAATTGGCGGATACAGGAAAGGAGGCTCTGCAAATACGCCCGGGGGCATGATGAGGAATGTGTCGTCGCCGACCAGCGGGGTCACCTCCAGGATGCCGTCAGAAGGTGATATGCCCATCAGATCCGGTGTGAAGCCAAACGACACTTTCCGGACCATGCCGTGCGGAAGCCATGAAAGCAGCTGATGAACCGCAACCGGCTGGCAGGACAACACGTCATGCAGATGCAGGGTTTCGCCTTCCTCATGAAACAGCACCAGCAGATCATTGTCCTGGTATTCCAGAAAAGGCACTGCATCATGGTTCACCGAAAGCTCTTCGGGGGGCAGCGGATCTCCGCCGGCTCCGCGTCGGATCCAGTAACATTTGTCCCCGAATCCATTGAGTGCGTAGAAGGCCAGCAGATGCTGCGAATCTAGAACGCCCACTTTTTCGGAAACAGGATTCCTGAGTGCCGCCGCTTTCAAAAGAACCTTCCCGTCTTCCTGCCGATCGAAGCTGAGATAGCGTCCTGCTCCGCAAGAAAAGCTTCCGACCGCAGCAAGATGCAAAGTGTACGTGGATTCGGCAAGCGCTTTGAAACCCAATTTCAGATAGAAGCCAAGTGCATCCTTGCCCGCCATCAGATAAAACAGGCTGCATTCATCGCGAAGCGAGCCGATGGCTTCCATCATCAGCTTGCGGGCCAGACCCCTGTTGCGGTATTCCGGATGGGTCATGACGGTACCAAACTGGATGGCCTTTTTTCGAACACCGTCCAGGACCAAGGTGAGTCGATTGGCGGAAACATTTGATACGGCTGTCTCTCCATCAAAAAATGTGAATGGGGCATATTGTTCGTTCCAATGACCTTGCTGGTACCAGGGTTCGAAATCCAACCCGAACACAATCCCCGCCAAATCATTGAAGGCCTTCCGTCGAGCAGGATCATGCTCGAAATTCGTAAGCAAAGGGTATGTTCCTTCAGTCATCATCACTTTGCCCTCCGTTTCCACAAAGTGAATGGGGTTCATGTCTCAAGTCAGATTTGGGATGACACGTGCGGCCGACTTGGAGAATGTCTTCACTTCTTCCGCCGTCACTTCACGTCCCATTTTTCCGGACAGGAAAATGCCAGCCTGGATGAGGGATGTGTTCAAGGCGATCCCAGCCGTGTCGAGCAGTTCCACCTCACCGCGCAAGGCGCTGATCCAATGCATCTGCGAAGACTCGTAATGTTTTGACCGCGCTGCGAAGACTGTGTTTTCCCTGTACTTCATGGCGTCAAGATCAAAGGAGGTGTCGCTCTGCACATCGTGGCGCGTTGTATGGAAGCTGAGCGGTTCGAATTTGATCCCCGCTTCAGATCCCATGATGGCGCTTCCACCGAATCCGTTCAGGTGGGCTGCCCAGGATTCCACGATATCCATGGTGAGGCCACCCTTGAAACTGGCAAAACCGCATCCGAACTCCTCGACATTATACCCGCTGATTTCCTTGCGTACGGGGTCCATGGCGATTTCCTGGTACACCTTGCCCGTGATGCGTTCAGGCTCAGGGTTTCCAAGCAGGTACAGCAGCTGCGATATGTGGTAGACGGCCATGTCGAACAGGGCTCCGCCGCCGGACCAGTCCGAATTCACGAATTCCTTTGTGGCGTATCCGTCCACGAATGGGCGGCCGCGACGGCGGAATCCGGTGGAACGGGCATGATAGATGCGCCCCAGGTCTCCCGCGTCAATGAAGCGCTTGGCCACGCGCGTTTCAAGCTGATACAGATACGCAAGCTGGATATGGAGCATCCTTCCATAGGTCCTGCTTGCATCGTACATGTCCAGCGCATCCTGGTAGGTGCCGGCCATGGGCTTCTCACAGTATGCATGGCGGCCTCGGCGCATCACTTCGATGGAGACCGGCGCATGGAGGTGGTTGTGCAGGCAGACATCCACCGCGTCCAGATCGTCCCTGTCCAGAAAACGCCCGATATTGGCATAACTGTTCGGAATGCCGTACTTGCCGCACATTTCCTCGAGACGGACAGGATTGATGTCGCAAGCCGCGACCACTTCCACCCGCGGGTCCCCCGCATACGCGATGAGGTGCTGTTCCCCGATGATGCCGACGCCAATGATCCCAATTCGTGTCTTTTTCATATCCTGCCCCTTTCATCAGCCAACAGCGCAAGGCTCCTCCGAATGACTCCAAGCTGCCATTCCACCTGCGCATACTCATTCTTTCCCGTGTGGTGTTCGCAGCTGAATGCCCCTTGGTATCCTGCATCCAAAAGCTTTCCCAACAAAGGGCCGCATTTGTCCGCGGCCTCTGCGGAGATGTGGGTATGCATCGCATATGGCACCAGCATGTCGTTGCCCTCGTCCTTATCCATGTCCTGTATATTGCCAAAATGGAACAACACGCCGAATGACGGATTGTCAACAGCCTTGGCCAGCTTCACCACGTTCAGGGGACGCTGGGTGGCGCCCCAGTGGTTTTCAGTTCCGATGCGATATCCCATCTCTCCCGCACGGTGCGCCCATTCGCGGTATTGCTTCACAATCGCTTCGAATTGCTGCTCCGTCCATGCGGCTTCCCTTCCGCCCGTGTCTATGCGTATGGTTTTGGCTCCCAGCATTTCCCCCACACGGATGAATTCCGCGGCTCTTTTCGCATTCTTCGCGCGTTCGTCCGGATCGTCTTCCCATACATGGGCGCCATCCACGCACAGGTTGGCAAGCGTCATCTCATTTTCATCAAGTGTCCTGCGGATTTTCGCAACGAACGCATCGTCCGTGACGGGCACGAGCCCGCTCCAGATATCGGCCTGATTCACACGGTACCGATACTTTGTGATGTTGAGATAATGGAAGACATCGATCATCCCTTCTGCCAGAAGACCGTGAAAAGAGTAGGATGCCAGGGAAATGTCACATTTTTGTTTCATGCTGCTTCCTCCTTTTTCAAGTGGGATATTGCGTGCGCACTATGCTGGGGAATATGGCCGGGGTGGGGATTGGGCCGTGATGGGGATTGGGCCGTGA
>CAZFWQ010000437.1:0-3158 GCA_964522755.1 uncultured Oscillospiraceae bacterium
CCACAATGCGGATGTTTGGCGGGCCTCCGTCCCTGTAGGCGGCGCGGCGCGTCATTCCTACTGGCCCATGGGCGGGGCATGGCTTGCCCGTCATCTATGGGAACATTTCCAATTCACCCGGAATGCGGCATGGCTCAAAGAAACCGCATACCCCCTGATGGCGGGAGCTGCCCGCTTTCTGTTGGATTGGCTGGTCGAGACCCCGGAAGGGACATTGGGTACCAGCCCCGCCACCTCTCCTGAAAACGGGTTCCTGCTGGAGTCCGGAAAATCCTGCTGCGTCAGCCGCTCTTCCACCATGGACATGGCCATCATCCGCGACTTGTTTGAAGCGTGCCTGGCTGCGGAGGCTGTATTGGAAACGGAATTGGGTGCGGAGTTGGATACAGAGTTGGGTGCAGAGTTGGGTGCCGATGGGTGCGCCGGTGATAAAAAAGCCGCATCGGGCAAGGATTCATTGCCTGCGGAAGAGGATCGCCTTGCAGTAAAAGGTTCTCTGCCTGCCGAACTGGCTTCCGTTCCCGCTGAAATCCGGGCTGCCCTTCCCCGACTGGATCCTTACCGCATAGGGAAATACGGTCAGCTGCAGGAATGGTTCAGGGACTTTGAAGAGGAAGAGCCCCAGCACCGGCATGTTTCACACCTGTATGGCTTGTATCCGGGCGCTGAGCTGCATCCGAAAAAGACGCCCGAACTCGCGCAGGCCTGTCGTGCAAGCCTTGAACGGCGGGGAGACGACGGAACCGGATGGAGTCTGGCATGGAAAGTCAATCTCTGGGCCAGGCTGCAGGACGGCAACCATGCCTGGAAACTGATACGACGGCAACTTCGTCCTGTGCTGGCAACCCATTTCAATTATATGAACGGCGGCGGAACATACCCGAACATGATGGACGCGCATCCGCCCTTCCAGATAGACGGCAACTTCGGAGTGACGGCCGGTATCGCGGAAATGCTTGTCCAGAGCCATTCCGGAGTGATACACCTGTTGCCCGCCCTGCCGGAAGACTGGAAAGAAGGTCGGATCTCGGGACTGAAAGCAAGGGGGAATCTGTCTGTGGACATGGCCTGGAAAGAGGGGGCGTTGACTGAAGCCTGGCTTGAGACGGACACATGCCGTGACGCAATCATTCAATATGGCGATCGGGTATGGACTGTCAGATTGGTCAAGGGAAGGACACAGGTGTTGTAAGGGAAGTGCCAAAGGGAAGGACACAGATGTTGTAAGGGAAGTGCCAAAGGGAAGGACACAGGTGTTGTAAGGGAAGTGCCAAAGGGAAGGACACAGGTGTTGTAAGGGAAGCGTAAAAGCAAAGGCACTGTCAATGAAGTTGCGCGTGTGTGATGATTTCGGCTAATGGTTCCGGAAAAATATGATTTGCGTGCAGTTTCACAGATTTGCGCGCAGTTTCACAGATGGGCGAAAGCGAATCAATCTTCTTGTCTCTTGGGTCCGGCATCAATAGGTGCCGGGCCTTTTTTGACTTCGCTGTGAATGTTTTCAACAGAATACGTGAAAAACTGAAGATGCTGCATTGGGATCAAGCACGATTCCAGAAGCATGATCGACGGTTTGAAAAGGCAAATCCCCAATGGCCGGAAAAGTCGTATGAAACCATTGATAGCTGAAAACATATGCGTGTTCCATACGTCATGCAGCATGAAATATTTATTGCAAATGGGCGCATTGCCGTATATCAATAACAGAATAATTATGATACTGTACTGAAAGAATTATCATCAATCATTTTGGGGTATTTCGAACGAATCATGCTGCCGGCACCACAGATATTGCAAATCTCCGCCGATTTCAAGTTGAACAAATGATGTACATGTACTCCGGCCTGAATTATCCGTGAAAATCATAAGAATGGAGTTTGTGAAATGAAAAGAATCATTTGCATCATACTTGTTTTGGTCCTCATGGTCGGCTCTTTCACCGAGGTTCAGGCAACCCCGTCCCCCGTGGTTCCTTCGGATATGGTGTCGAAGGAATATTGGTCCTACGATGCTTTGACAGCCGCAATCGATACGGGCTTATTGCAGGGGGATTCGAACAGGATCAGGCCCTCCGATAAGATGACCCGTGCAGAAATGATTACCGTGGTTTTGCGCGCATTGGGGCTTAATGGGGCGGACAATCAGGCGCTGTCTGCATTCATGGCGGATATCCAGACATTTGCGGATGTGCCTGAAACGGCCTGGTTCCATGATGAAATAGCCATGGGATACAAGCTCAAGCTGATCAACGGGTTCAGTGCCGGCGAAATGTCACCAACGGGCGCGGTCACCCGTGAGCAGGCCTTCACTATATTAGGCCGGTTGCTGCTGCTCGGGGAGACAAATGCGGATACCTCCGTTTTACGACAGTTCTCCGATCAAGACAAAATATCGGCCTGGGCCAGGCCTTATATTGCCGCAATGGTCTCAGGCGGTTATGTGTCAGGCTCCGCAGGCATCCTCAATCCTGGCGTCACAATCACCCGAGAGCAATTTGCGCAAGTGATGTACAATCTTTTTCATCGCAATTATATCGGCAGCCAGGCATCGGCCGATGCCCTCTCCGGTCGATCCATGGTCGGTAATCTTATTGTCAGCGCCGAGAATATAACACTCGCAAATGTTTACGTGAAAGGCGATGTCATCATCGGCGACGGCGTTGGCAACGGAGAGGCCACGCTGGATCACGTGACAATCGACGGAAGGCTGATTGTCCGTGGAGGAGGCAGGAACAGCATCTATCTGAAAAACACCACTGCAAGTACCGTAATCGTCCAAAAATTCTCAGATGGCGGCATTCGAATTCACGGCGATGACAATTCGCCGCTGGATTATGTGGAAATCCCGGACGGCAAGGACTCCATCATCATTGAATGCAATATTTCCAGACTTTTACTTTCCCATGACAACCTCGACATTGTCGTGAATGGCAGTGTGCGGAACCTGGACATATCAGGCGACAACATATCCGTCTCCGGCAACGGCAGCGTTGGAACAGCCACTTTGGACAAAGGGGTGCGGAATGTCTCGATAGCGACGGACAATACCGAAATCATCAATCATTCGGAGGGGAATGTATCGGTTGTCGGGAAAAACGGTGAAAGTGCCACTGTTTCACCGGGAATGTCGGTAACTGTCACTCATGCTGCGCCAGGCCG
>CAZFWQ010000438.1:0-3156 GCA_964522755.1 uncultured Oscillospiraceae bacterium
CATGGACGGGACCTGGGTCCTACAGGGCTGCTGAATGATGCAGCTCGGTCACCCTATGGGTTTCGGCAGGATGACCCGCATGCGCAAGGGCATGAAAAAGGACCCTCATCCGGAAGATGGTTCCGGAAGCGGGTCCTTGCGATTGCGTATGAGATGGTTCCGGAAGCGGGTCCTTGCGGGTGCGTTTGAATTGATTCCGGGAGCGGGCCTTCCGGGTACGCATGATTTGCCCTGTCCCTGGCATGAGGGCGGCAGCCGCCCCCTTGTGGCGGCAGGCCTCAGTCCGCCAGATGGTGTTTGATGGCAAACACGGCCGCCTGGGTCCGGTCCTGCACGTCAAGCTTGCGAAAGATGCTCGAAATGTGGTTTTTCACAGTTTTTTCACTGATGTAGAGCTTCCCTGCGATCTCCTTGTTCACCATGCCGACCGCCACAAGTTTCAGCACTTCCTTCTCGCGTTCGGACAGCTGGTTCGGATTGTCGTCTCCGCTCTTCATCCGCTTGAATTCCGTGACCAGTTCCCGGGCCATACTCGGCTGGATGTAGGTTTGTCCCGAATGAACCGTCCGGATGGCTTCCACCAGCACGCGGGATTCGGCATCCTTGAGCACATAGCCCATTGCGCCCAGATCCAGCGCCTTGAACAGGTATTCCCGGTCCTGGTGGATGGTGAGCATGATGACACGGGCGTTCACGTCGGCGGCACGGATTTCCTTGATAGCTTCCAGGCCGTTCTTGTGGGGCATGTTTATGTCCATCAGCACGATGTCCGGCTTCATGGCCAGATAGGAATCCACCGCAAGCTGGCCGTCGGCGACGCCGGCAACCACCTTGATGTCTGGTTCCAACTCCAGCAGCTGCTTGAGCCCTTCCCGTATCATGGCATGATCTTCCGCGATGAGAACGCGAATGACGTCCATTTCATCCCTCCTTGGCTTCATATGGCAATGTGATCCGAACCGTCGTCCCTTTTCCCGGGGCTGTATCATATTCCATTGCACCGTCCAGCATTTCAATGCGCTCCCGCATGCCGAAGAGCCCAAATCCCCCATCCGCCTTCAGGTGAGCCTGGCTGACGCGCGTTGCGTCGAATCCGACCCCGTCGTCGCATATGCGCACCATCACGGCTGAGGGGCTGAATTCCACCGACACGGAAACACTGCTGGCCTGCGCATGTTTGCGGATATTTGAAAGGCATTCCTGTATTGTTCGGAAAACAGCCAGGATGATGGTCTTGTTGGCCAACCTGTGTTCATCGCCCGCAAATGCAACCTCTGTCTTTATACCGTACTCTTTCATGAAGCTTGCGACATATTTGATGAGCGTGGGCCGAAGGCCCAGGTCGTCCAGCGACATCGGCCTCAAGTCGTAGATGATGCGGCGGACATCCTGCAGGGAGTTCCTGGTGATGGTCTTGAGGTTGGCAAGCTCCGCGCGGGTTTTCGTGATGTCGACATCGAACAGTTTTTCGATGATTTCAGCTTTCAGCACCACGTTGGACATGGCCTGCGCAGGTCCGTCATGGATCTCGCGAGAAATGCTCCTGCGTTCCTCTTCGTGCGCCTGGATCACATTCATGGCCAGCAGGCGCTTGTTGTCAGCCGATTCCATCTGTTCGCCGACGGCGGCCAGTTCAGTCGAGAGAAACCCGAGAGCTGCCACGGTCTGCAAAGACGCCTGCTCCGCCATGTTCACGGTATCGATGGCATTGCGCAGCCGAAGCTCCAGATCGATGCGTCTGGCGATGCCCTGCTTTTCCCGCTCGCGGTTCACGGCCATGGATATCCGTATGGCTTCCACAGAAGCAAATGCGCTTTCCAGATCTTCCATCGCATGTTTTGCAGGGGTGCCGGCGAAAGCGGACAGCAGCAGCATGGCTTGTCCCAGTTCAAGTTCCAGGCGGTCATTTTCATTATCGAGCAGTTTCGCATCGGCCTGCAGGGACGGAATCTCCTGACGCAGCCAGATGACTTCGCGGCGCGCATTCCCGGCAACTCCGGCAATGGCCGCATGGCTTTTTTCGACGGCTTCCCGTGTTTTCGTGATGATGCCGGTGACATGCGCGTTGCCGTTCCTGTTCGCCAATCTGTTCACACCTGCTTGCTTCCCGTCATTGGGTCATTTGTTCTTGAGCAGCTTGTCAAGTTCGCTCATGAATGTGTTGATGTCCTTGAAGTGGCGATAAACGGACGCAAAACGGACGTAGGCCACTTCGTCGAGGTCCCGCAGTTTCTCCATGACAAGTTCGCCGATGAACTCCGTGGTAATCTCACGTTCAAGGGAATTGTATATCTGGGCTTCTATGCTGTCAACCAGCTTCTCCAGCTGGTCCACGGACACATTGCGCTTCTCGCAGGCCTTGAGGATGCCCCTCTGGACCTTCTCCCGCTCATAGGCCTGCCGCGATCCGTCCTTCTTCACGACCAGGATTGGAAGGCTTTCCACCTTCTCA
Source organism: uncultured Oscillospiraceae bacterium (assembly GCA_964522755.1). Lineage (GTDB taxonomy): Bacteria > Bacillota > Clostridia > DSM-8532 > DSM-8532 > JAEWSN01. The sequence continues at coordinate 2,453 of CAZFWQ010000438.1, forward strand.
TACGTGGTATACCGCTTATGGCACCTGAGGCATTCACGGCGCCTGCGGATGGTTGTCCCGTCATCAGTGGGGCGCGAATCGATGACTTTGTCCTCCTGGTCGGCGCAATATGGGCATTTCATCGGCTTTCTCCTCCGTTCTCCTATTTTATTCCATGCCGTGCAGCGTCCTTTTCTGCGGCGTTCACCCTTTACTGTCCGAGATGAGGCTGAGTGCCATCATGCGGACTTCGGCGACAAGTTCGCCGACAATGGCTTCTTCAGGAATTCTCCTGATGATTTCCCCTTTCCTGAACAGGAGCGCGCCCCCGTTTCCGCCGGCTATCCCAATGTCCGCATCCCGCGCTTCTCCCGGCCCGTTGACGCCGCAGCCCATGATCGCCACTTTCAATGGGACATCAATCCCCTCAAGTGCTTGTTCCACTTTTTCGGCTATCGCAATCAAATTGATTTCAGTCCTGCCGCAGGTGGGGCAGGAGATGAACTCAATGCCCTTTCCGTATAAACCGCAGGAACGCAGTATTTCCTTCGCGGCCCGGACTTCCCCGACCGGGTCTCCGGTCAGGGAAACCCGTATCGTGTCCCCGATCCCGTCCAGAAGCAGCGCGCCGATGCCAACCGCGCTCTTTATCGTTCCCCGGTAAACGGTCCCCGCTTCCGTTATGCCTATGTGAAGCGGATAATCCGTTTCACGCGCCAGAAGGC
>CAZFWQ010000439.1:0-1200 GCA_964522755.1 uncultured Oscillospiraceae bacterium
GCAATACGAACGGACATCGGCCGCATTTTCCTGTGGGTCCTGCGCAGCTGGCACCGCAAAGGCATCCAGATGGATGCGAACCCGGCCCTGAAGGAAACCGACGTACTCCGCCTTCAAAAGGTGTTCGACTACCTTGATTCCCACTACAAGCATGACATTACCGTGGAAAGCGTCTCATCGATGCTGAACATGAGCTACAGCTACTTTTCGCGCTACTTCAAATCCCTCATCGGAAAGACGTTCTCCGAATACCTGACTTACGTGCGCATCACCGAAGCGGAAAAAATGCTGCTCACAACAGACTTGAACATCACGGAAGTGGCGCTGGAGTCGGGCTACTCCAACTCCAGCTACTTCATTGCACAGTTCCGGGTCATGAAGGGGATGTCCCCCAGGCAGTTCAAGAAAAAAGTCCTGTCCGGAGACTGAGACTGCGCGGCGGACAACTTTCACCGGCGGGTCCGGCATTCCGGAACGCATCTGTTCATGCGGCACCTCGGTACATCTATTCGTTCGACCTCTTCCGGTTTCTCACGTAGACATGCTTGATGTGGAACTGGCTGGTTTCGCGGATGTCGAGTTCAAACATGTCCAGTGAGCGGATAAGGGGCGTAAGTTTTACGAAACCGTAGTTTCTGGGGTCGAAATCCGGTTTTTTCTTTGCAATGAGCGTTCCCACATCCCCCAGGAAGGCCCATCCGTTTTCATCCGCCAGATCCGTAATCGAGGTGCCTATCAATTCGATGATTTCACGATTGACTGTTTCAACGATGGGATTTAGCGTGTCCGAACCCCGTTCCGCGCTGATGATTGTCTGGGGCAGAGCGACTTTTTCATGCGGTTGCTTTGTTTTTTCCTGGTCCTCGGTGCCGACACCGGCTGTCGCCGCTTCATCGGCTGCCGGCGCGGCAGGCTGCGCATGTGCCGTTATTACAGCTTCCGGCCTGTCTTCCGCCCTTTGCGCCACATTCCTGCGGCGGCTCCTTCCCTTTCCGGGAACCTGCCTTCCGCCGTTGACAGCGGCAGCCTCTGTTTTCCCATCTGCAGCCTTGTCCGCCGCAGCTTTGACTTCTGGAGCGCTGACTGGTTCAGGCCTTGCCGTTCCATGCCGGACTTCCAGATGCGGGCCGCCAAAACGGTCCCCGTTGCCTTTGCCGGGTTCCGTCTTGCCGCTCGGAATCGCAACCGTCGCGGCAGACG
>CAZFWQ010000439.1:1210-3109 GCA_964522755.1 uncultured Oscillospiraceae bacterium
TGCAGCTGCTGGAGCTGCAGGCATTGCTGAAACCGCTGGCATTGCTGAAGCAGCAGCAGCGGTAACCGCCGGAGTCATCGCGGACGTTTCGGGTTTCACCGTTCCCGCAGTCCTGCCGGTTGACACAGGCGGGCTTCCGGCCGTCCTCGCTCCGGATATCCTCCGCACCGGTTCCGGTTCATCATCCGTTTTCTCCACGGCCATGTCGATGATCTCGATGTAAGTGAACTTGTCACAGGCTACTATGAACGGTTTCGGCGTTTTTCGCTCCCCCATGCCGAAGACCCGCTTGCCGGATTCCCTCAGGCGGATGGCCAGGCGCGTAAAGTCGCTGTCGCTGGAAACGATGCAGAAACCATCAAGGTTTCCGGCGTAAAGCATGTCCATCGCATCGATGATCATCGCGGAATCCGTCGCATTTTTGCCGACGGTATACCTGTACTGCTGGACAGGGGTGATGGCGTGTGAAAGCAGGATATTCTTCCACCCCTTCAAATCCGGTTTCGTCCAGTCTCCGTATATCCTCTTGATGGTGGGCGTCCCATATCGCGCAATTTCCTTCATCATGCCCGTAATCCGGTCATGGGGCACATTGTCGGCGTCTATCAGGACTGCCAGCCTCATTTCCATTGTATTCTGCATCGTTGTCTTCTCCTCCGTCAGTCTGGCTCCGTTCCCAGTTGGACCGGGGCCGGTATGAATAGCTGCAATACAGCTGCATTCAAGGGTGCATGCGGGGCACGTGCATGGTCTTCAATCCTGGTTTCTCAATATGCTCTTGATCTTCTCCACAATCATGTCCGTGGCCACTTCATTCATTCCGCCTTCCGGAACGATGATGTCGGCATATCGCTTGGTCGGTTCCACAAAGGCCTCATGCATGGGCTTGACCGTGTGCAGGTATTGGTTGATGACAGAATCGATGTCGCGACCCCGTTCATGGATATCCCGGATGAGCCGGCGGGCAAAACGGATATCGGAATCGGTGTCCACATATATCTTGATATCCAGGAGGCTGCGCACATTCGGGTTTTCAAACAGCAGGATGCCCTCTACGATGATGACGTGACGTGGTTCCGCGAGGATGCACTCATCCAGGCGGCGGTGTTCGATAAACGAATAAACGGGGCGCTGGATGGGCTTCATGTCTTTCAGCTGTTTCAGCTGTTCGACGAAACAATCCATGTCAAAGGCGTCGGGATGGTCGAAGTTCAACTGCTTCCGCTCATCATATGACAAATGATGGAAAGAACGGTAATACCAGTCCATGCACAGAAGCACTACATCCTCTTCGAATGATTTCTTCAGTGTGCGCGCCAGGGTTGTCTTTCCTGATCCCGTGCCGCCCGCGATCCCGATGGTGATGGCTTTTGACATGGAACCCTCCCGCAAATTGCTTATGAAACCATTTTAACACATGGTAAAGAATGATGTGGGATTTACCAGTAAGCATGGCATTTTTAAGTCGGGATTTCCAAAAAACACAAAGCAATGCCGTTTTGGCATCAATCAATGAATACTGAAATTAATTCATCCATATGCAACTGGTTCTTGATTTGGACGATGGAAATATCGGGCATGGGCACTGAAATCGCCGTTCTATGCGATGTCCTTGATTCAGCCAGAAATTCGGTGAAGTCCATTAATAGGGATTCGACATCAGTGCCGACGCACACGTCGCCGCAAAGAACGCTGTCAGAATAATGGAAGGGAGCCGCGGCTACTTCTGGAAACGGGCTTCGCTGCCGATCTTTTTTCCGGTTATGGCACGGGCGCGGCTGATGGCTCAGGGGTTATGCCGCAGTAGGCCAAATGACATGAGTTGTCTGCAAAGGCAGGCGCTGGTGAAGGTGCAGGCGTTGGTACCGCCGTGGGTTCCGGTTTTTTTGTGCAATAGGC
>CAZFWQ010000440.1:0-3108 GCA_964522755.1 uncultured Oscillospiraceae bacterium
CAGGTATTGTCACCACTGCTGCTCGAGCGTTTTCAAAGCCGGAAAAAGCTGCTGATCTTTTCCAGGATGATCATTTATTTCTTCAATATCGTGGTCATCGGCCTTGTTCCATTCCTGCCTTACGCCAACAAGACGAAACTGGTGGTCATCATCGCGGTGCTGCTGCTCATCAACCTCATCAACGCCATGTCGGCGCCAGGCTTCGCGGTCTGGCAGATCAAGTGCGTGCCGGACGACGCGCGCGCCAACTTTTTCACCCTCAACAGCATCATCAACGGAGTGGTCATCTACTCGCTCATCCTGGGCGCGGGTACCGTCGTGGACCATTACAAATCCATCGGCCGGGAAATGGACGGGCTGCTCCTGTTTCGCGGCATCGCTTTGGTGCTGTGCGCCTTGGATATTTTTCTGCTGTTCCGCATCAAAGAGTATCCGAACATCAGTTCAGGCGAAAAAATGAGCCTGGTCAACCTGCTGATACGTCCGTTCCGCGAAAAAAAATACCTGATCTCCGTCGCCACCGTCTGTCTCTGGTCCTTTGCCGCGAACATGCCCGGTCCCTATTTCAACGTATACATGCTCAAGGATATGGGTGTCAGTTATTCGTTTCTGAATATAGTCAATCTGTGCAATATTCCGATTCTGATCTTCATAGCCCCTTTGTGGCGGAAAAGGGTTCACCGCATGTCCTGGTTTGGCACACTCACTTTCGCCGTCAGCCTATACCTTTTGTATTACATCTGCCTGGCATTCGTCACGAAACAGACCCTTTACCTGTATCCCATCGCGGTCATCTACGCGCTGCTCATGGCTCCCGGCATCAATCTGGTGTTCGCGAACATGACTTACATCAATCTGCCTGAAAAGGACCAGACGAATTACACCAGTTTTTATGCGACCATGAACAATCTCGCAGCCCTGCTCGGTACATTGGCCGGTCGCCAGTTCATCTTGTGGACGGGTGATTTCAGGATTACGCTATTGGGGATTGAAATGGTCAACAAGCAGTATATCCTTTTGGTGACCGCGATGCTGATGATTGGCGCCGTCATCACGATCAAGGCGCTGCACCGGAAGGCGCTGAGGATGGAAGCGGCGGAAGCGGCGGAAGCGGTAAAACAGATAATGACATGATGGACAATCATGAAACTGCGGAAGTTGCGGAAGCGGTGAAGGAGACAAGGATATGATGTACAACCATAAACCGGCAGAAGCAGCGGAAGCGGTGAAGGAGATTAGGGTATGATAGACAACCATGAACTGGAAATCAAGGCGATGGACTGTTTCCTTTGCGGCAATGCAACGGAGGCACACCGGCTTCAGAACGAGTTCCTTGCCGAGGTCAGGAATTCCGGGGAAGACCACTGCAGCTGCAAAAGCCAATGCAGGTATCACGGAAAGTGCGTGGAATGCGTCGTCATCCACAGGGGGCACGGAAACCACCTGCCGAACTGTTTCCATGACATGGTGAACATCAGGATCAAGGCGCTGTCGGAACTGTCCGAACATACTTTTTTGAAAAGCGAATAATCGCACCGGGATACCAGACCAGATGGGGATTGGAATGCAAACAAGGGGCAGGCGGTATTCAAATGCTTCCGTGTGCAGTTCTGGGGCGGCATGGATATTTTCATGCGATGGTTTCCGCTATTCTGGCACTGCCATCCGGATGGGAAGCAGCGGCAAGAAAACATATGTGTCAGGTTGGCGCAGCTGTGGTAATATAAAGTGCATGGCTATTTTGCAATACAATGGACAGAGGCGTGCCGAAACGGCACGGGCATCAGTTAAAATAAGGGTAAGCAAGGGATGCAGGAGATTACTCACTGTATTTTCTGTTTTGATAATATTCGGAGTTTACATTTTCAGTCAGATTCACCTGCCTGAGTTCATGTTGAATCCTGCCGGCACGGCCATTGCCCCGTCTGGCATGTCCTTCATGCCGCCGCAATCCGGCCTGCGTTTCATGCCGCCCCAACCCGGCAAATACCCTGACGGTGCTGGTGGCACGGAAACCGACGGAAGCCAGAAAGACAGCCTTTCCCTGTTGCAGCTGGCCCCTTCCATGGCGCCTGATGCCTCCCTCATGCAGGCGCTGGCGCCGGATTACGCGCCTGCGGCCGGAGTGACGGAGAAAGTGCTGGTCATCCCCATCCAGTTTTCGGGGAAGTCATTTGCTGGCGAGCACAATCAGGCATATTTTACAGGCATCCTCAACGGCATGAAGGACTATTACGAGAAGAATTCCGGATATGTGGCCGGGTCTCATGGGATTTCCGTGGAGGCGACAGTATCCGCGATTGTCACCAGCGATTACACGATGGCCCATTACGGTGCGGATAAATTCGGCAAAGATACGGGTGACGGGGCCATCTCCCAGCCAATTTACCAGCTGGCTCGGGAAGCCGTCCGGAAACTCGAAGCAACAGGATTTGACTTTTCTCCATATGACGTGGATGCAGATTCAATCATTGACCACATCTTCATCGTCCATGCCGGCCAGGGTCAGGAAGAGGCTGGCAGTGCGATCGAAGACATCTGGTCCCATGCATGGCAGATTTACCCGTCTCCCGGTGAGACCGTGGATGGCAAGAAAGCCTTCAATTACACCTGTGTGCCAGAGACCGGGATGCTGGGGGTATATGTCCATGAATTTGGACATGATATAGGCTTGCCTGACCTTTATGACACAAACATCATCATAGGCGGAAGAACTGCGGGTGTTGGCGCCTGGGACGTCATGGGTTATGGATCCTGGAACACAACCGGCGTTCTGCCTGCGGGGAGCGTTCCAGCCAATCTTTCCGCATGGAGCCGCATGAAGATGGGATGGGCGGAAGCAGCCACGGTGACGGAGGACGGCACCAGGACGCTGACGAATGCGGCCGGAAGCAGCACCATCCTCAGAATGTGGACGGATGGCGCTTCCGGGACTGATGAATACTATCTCGTCGAATACCGCAGGAAATTGCCCGGTTCGTATGACGCGGGTCTCCCCGGCGAGGGCGTTTTAATCTGGCATGTGGATGCTGCTTGGATTGCCGCAAACGGGAATGAATTCAACGGAGACGAACTGATATGCCCGTCACGATCACCTTACACGACAGC
>CAZFWQ010000441.1:0-3107 GCA_964522755.1 uncultured Oscillospiraceae bacterium
TGGACAAGTCACTTGCCCACCGCTCCCCGATTTGAAGCCTTCGGCACGCTGATGCAGCTCCGGAAGGAAGGCAAGATCCGGGAAATCGGCATCAGCAACCACGGTGTCGTGCAAATGGAGAAAATCCGCAAGACGGGTGCGGATGTGGTTGTGAATGAACTTCCCTACAACGTCGTCTCACGTGCCATTGAGGAAAGCATCCTGCCATATTGCCTTCGGAGCCGTATCGGCGTCATTGGGTACATGGCCCTGCAGCAGGGCGTCCTTGCGGGGATCTACCCGACATTCGACGCCATTCCCCCTGCGCAGGCGCATTCCCGGCATTTCCGCCAAAGTCGCGGCGGAGTGGAATCCAGGCACCATGAAGACGGGGCAGAAGAGGAAATGCAAGTTCTACTGCAGAAAATGAAGATGATTGCGATATCTCTCGGAATGGCCATGCCGATGCTGTCGCTTGCATGGGCCATCGCGAATGGGGGAATCGACTGCACCCTTGTCGGAACCCGCAGCCTTGCAAAACTGGAAATGAACATTGAAGCAGCCTCCTGGCGGCTGCCCGCAGAAGTCCTTGAACAATTGAACAGATTGAGCCAGCCGGTCCTGGAAAAACTGGGGGACAATCCGGATTACTATGAGAACCGCCTGCAGAGCAGGGTTCATTGACTATGTCACCGGGGATGCGCCTTGCCGGGGATGCACCTTGCCGAGATGCGCCTTGTCTGGGATGCGCCCTGCCAGGGGACGGCAGACAGTGGGCCGAAGGAAGGGAATCACTTATGGAAAATCGGGCGGATTCGCATTTCAGGCTCGTAATGAGGAGCCAGGTCCTTTCAGAGGATGAAGGCGGTCACGCATTCTGGAGGATCGAAGAATCAGAGGTTCCGTGGAGCCCCATGAAAACGGCCGTCATCGTCTGCGACGTATGGGACAGCCACTGGAGCCGGGGGGCGGTCGAGAGGGTAACTGCCATGGTTCCTTCAATGGATCGCATGGTCCGCAGCGCCCGTTCCATGGGAATGACGATCATCCACGCTCCTTCGGACACCATGGATTTTTATGAAGGCATGCCGGCAAGGCGGCGGATCCTCGAGGCACCCTATTCGGAAATGCCCGACAAGGCAAATCATGTCGATCCGGAACTGCCGATCGATGATTCCGACGGAGGGTCGGATACCGGGGAAATCCATCCCCACAAAGCGTGGTCGCGGCAACACCCGGCCCTGCACATGAACAGGAAAATGATGTGATTTCCGACTACGGACAGGAAATCTTCAGCTTTCTGCGCATGTAGGACATCGGCAGCCTGCTCATCCTTGGTGTGCACACGAACATGTGCATCCTGAACAGGTCTTTCGCCATCAGGCAGATGGTGGGCCTGGGATTCCGGGTCGCCCTGGTCCGGGATCTCACCGATGCGATGTATAATCCGGCCATGCGGCCGTACGTCTCCCATGACGAGGGAACCAGGCTGGTTGTGGGCTATATCGAGAAATTCTGGTGCCCGACCGTGTCGAGTCAGGATTTTCCGTAACGCGGACCGTTATGCATCGACCGTATTGAGCCAGGATTTTCCGTAACGCGGACCGTTATGCATCAACCGTATCAAGCCAGGATTTTCCGCAGCGCGGCCCGTTATGCACCGACTGCATCGAGCCAGGATTTTCCGCAGCGCGGAACAGCTATTCATTCGGCGACATTCAAAACCACGGTGAAACGGAAGCAGCTTCCTTCGCCTTCGACGCTTTCCGCACGTATGTTTCCGCCCATCATTTCAACCAGTTTTTTGGAGATGGCAAGACCCAGGCCGGTTCCCCCATATTTTCGGGTGCTTGAATTGTCGGCCTGGCTGAAACTTTGAAAAAGCAACTTGAATTTTTCGTCCAGTATTCCGATTCCCGTATCCCGGATGATGAATTCCAAATCGATTTCATCATCACCATGACGCCCTGCCAGCCCGACGGCAAGGTCTATGCGGCCCTTTTCGGTGAATTTCAGGGCGTTTCCTATTAAATTGGAGATGATTTGCCTAAGCCTGAAAGGGTCGCCTATCAGTATCGCGGGAATCTCACTGGCTATGCCGGTCTCCAGAATCAATCCTTTTTTTGTGGCGGTGACACTGAACAGGCTTGTCAGGTCATGAATCATGTCATGCAGGCTGAACGGGATTTTTTCCAATCCCATTTTACCCGCTTCCAGCTTGGAGATGTCGAGGATATCGTTGATGACGACCAGGAGCGCTTCGGAAGAGCTCATGCACAGGCGGACATACTCTTTCTGCGTTTCCGTGAGCGCTGTCATCTGCAGGAGCTGCAGCATGCCCATGACCCCGTTCATAGGGGTCCTGATCTCATGGGACATGTTTGCGAGGAAATTGCTCTTTGAAACATTCGCAGCTTCAGCATCCTCCTTGGCCTTGACCAGTTCCGCCTCCGCCTTCTTTCGAAGTGTGATGTCACGCACGATGAACACATATTTTTTCGGCTGCCCGTCGGCTCCCCGAATGGCCTCGGCATTCACCTCCATGTCGAAGGTGCTGCCATCCTGCCTGAGCCCGTGGTATTCCGCTTGTCCGCCCTTCATTCCTTCCGCCGCAAGAAAGGCATTGAGGAGCCAGGTGTCCCGCTCTTCCGGTACCACGTAATCGGAGAAAAAATCTCCCAGCAGCTCCTCTTCCTCTTTGCAGCCGAGTAAAGCCAGAGCCGCGGGGGAGGCCATGAGGATTTTCCCGTTCAGATCCGTGATGGTGATATCATCAGGAGATGCGTTGAAAATGGACCGATGCATTGCCTCACTTTCACGGAGCGCTTCTTCTGCCAGTTTGCGTTCGGAAATGTCGCTCATTACAATGCGGCAGTTCCGGTTGCCATCGTCAGCAGGCGTCAACAGCGCCTCGATGTGCGCCCAGAAAACCGTTCCATCCATTTTCAGCATGCGCATATCATATTTCTGCGCTGTGCCGGTCATGTAAAGAGACTGTCGATGTTTGAAGTGGAGGTCCTGATCCTCAATAAAAATGTAATTGCAGAGTCTTCTGTTGATGATGGCCCTCCGTGGTGCGCCAAGCCGCGGTGACACCATCAGGTTCAGAGCCAGCATCATGCCTGCGC
>CAZFWQ010000442.1:0-3107 GCA_964522755.1 uncultured Oscillospiraceae bacterium
GATCTGCTTGAAACAGCGAAGAAAGCACTTTCCGGAAAACCTCCAGTTGTTCCGCTCAAGACTGACTTGGCGGGAATCAGGACGATGTGCGACCGGCTGGATTCCATGTGGGCTAAAAAAGGTAAAATTAAATTGGATCCGGAAGAGATGTTACGCAATAAAGAAACAAATGCTGGATTATATCCTTATTCACCCGATACTGAGTCTTCACCAGAAGCTCTTCCGGCTGCCATCAAAGGCGTAAAGATTGCGACCAAAGCGCATAAATAAGGAAATGAAATGAAAAGAAAATTCAAAATTTTAAACATGGCTGATATCTCCGTATGTCCGGATGTTTTTAATGTTTTGAACGAGAATGTTGAGATCTTGTCGATACAGGGAGACGACAGAAAGAAAGTCAAGGATTCAATAAGGGATTTTGATGCGTGCCTAACTTCCCTGAAAATAGTTCTTGACAAAGAGATTCTGGATGAAGCCGTAAACCTGAAAGTGATAGCCACCGCTTCAACCGGAACAGATCACATAGATGTTGAGTACGCAAAAAAAAGAGGGATTGAAATCATTTCCCTCAAGAATGACATTAAATTCCTGGACGGCATTACGTCAACCGCCGAACTCGCCTGGGGTCTTCTGCTTGCCGTAGTAAGAAAAATACCGTGGTCGTTTGATGCGGCAAAAGAAGGCATCTGGGCGAGAGACCTTTTCAGGGGGAATCAGCTTTCCGGCAAGACATTGGGCATTATCGGATACGGACGCCTTGGCAGGATAGTCGCCCAGTACGGCAAGGCATTCCGCATGAACGTTATCGCATGCGATGTAAAAGAAGTCAACCCGGAAGCTCATGTAAAGATGTTTTCCATGGACGATTTGCTGAAAGCTTCCGATGTAATTTCAATACATCTGCACCTTACACCGGAAAACAGGGGGATCGTAAATGAGGATTATTTCAGCAAGATGAAGCCGGGAGCCATTCTTATCAACACCAGTCGCGGCGCGATAGTGGATGAAAAAGCATTTCTGGATGCGCTAGAAAAAGGCAGGATTTCTGCGGCAGGAGTGGATGTGATTAACGGCGAGTGGAGCGATAAACTCAGAGAGCACCCGCTTGTCCGTTACGCGAACACGCATGAAAATCTTGTGATAACACCTCACCTAGGGGGTGTCACATTTGAAGCGCAGAAGGCGACAATTGAATTTACTGTTTTGAAACTGAAGGAAAGTATCCGTAAATGGGATGATACGTCGCCATGTAAAAACCCAGGAAAATTAAATGGAAAAGCACAATGACTGGGCGTGAGCGCTTAGATATAACAATGAGAAGGGGGCAGGCCGACCGGGTTTCGGCCAGGCCACCAAATCTTCCTTCGGATGCTCCTGCAACAACGGAACAAAAACATAGGTTTGCCGCAGCATTTAACGCCGTCAACGATCCCATGGATTCCTGGGGGCTTGAGGGGGACACCGGTTTTTTCTATACGGCTCATCCCGACTTTCACTATCGCGAACACCGTCGTCCATCCACTTATGAAAATTATGAAGAATTGGTGCAGGAGCTGAATGTTCCGAACGGCAGGCTTACCGGAATTGAACTGGTCAGCCAGGCGGGGCTACATCCCTATCAGCAGAAATACATGATCGGTTGTCCGGAAGAGGCTGAACTGCTACTCAGCACCCCGTACAAGATGCCGCGGCCTTCGCCGCAGGCCTATTTTGACAAAGTTGCGGCGATGGGAGATAAGGGTATTGTGATTGTCGGGATGGTTGATGTGATTTACAACGTGCACCGGCTTCTGGGCTCAGAGCTTTTTGCCTACTGGAGTGCAGACCATCGCGATCTCCTGCATGCCATGTGTGAATTTTTCTGCCGGCGCCAAACTGACGCCGTCAAATACTGTCTCAGCCAGGGAATGGGGCCGTATTTCGGATGGGTGGGCCCTGAGATTTGCCTTCCACCTCTCATGAGTCCAAATGATTTTCATGATTTCGTAGTGACCTATGACCGGAGATTGTCCGACATCATACACGATGCAGGCGGACTGGTCTGGGCACACTCGCATGGTTCGATAGACAAAGTCCTGGAAGGTTTTGTTGATGCCGGCGTGGACTGCCTCCAGCCGCTCGAACCGCCCCCGCACGGCGATTTGATTCTTGCCGATGCCAAACGCAGGGTGGGCGGAAAGATGTGCCTTGAGGGTAACTTTGAGTGCTATGAATTTGACAATTTCAGCCCGGAAATGATGAGGGAAAGAGTACATCAGGCAATCACTGATGCCGCGCAGGGAGGCGGATTCATTGTGGCCACAGCATCCGAACCGACAGAACCTATGACACCCCAGTCTGTTGCCACTCTGGTGTCCTTTGTCGAGGCTGTCCGTGACTACGGGAAATATTAATCATAAGCTGGTCGGACCAGATCAAAAACAGAAAGACATATCATGATAAATGATGACATCACAATCAACTTGTCTCCAAAACCAAAAAAACTGAATGTTTATGGATTGACGCTGACGGATCCTTCCCGCCTTGTGATCTGCGTACTCGACCAGAATTTATGGACTTTGCGCGCAGCCTCCGAACTTGCGTTTTTTATCAAACAGAAAACAAAGGCGATAATTCCTGTTGTCCATGGAACGCAGGATAAAGGGAAAACGGTCATATACCTTGCATCGGAGCAGGATCCCCACTTGTATCGCCGCAAATTCATGGATCCTTTCTTTGCCGATTTTACGGCCAGCCCCGGCTTCCAGGCATATCGGATCAGACACCTGGAAGGGAACAGCGGACTTATCCTGCAGGGACTTTCGCCGGAGGGAGTATATTGGGGGATGAAGACCGTCAGGCAGATGCTGCGTTTTGAATCCCGTAAGATAATCCTGCCGAAAGTATTTGTCCTTGACGGAGCCGATCTTGAAGAACGGGGGATATGGACTCTGCCGCCCGGCGTTACAACATGTCCGTACAAGGACAGGAAGCGGAGCCTGGAGCAATACAAGAAGCGGATTGACTGGATGAGCGACCACAAGATGAATCTCATGGAAGTCGTTGTGGTCGGTGAAGGCGGGGGTATCGGATTCCGCAGCCGGAAACATCCTGAATTCTGCCACAGT
>CAZFWQ010000443.1:0-3103 GCA_964522755.1 uncultured Oscillospiraceae bacterium
GCGCATTCACAGGGCTTCCTGGTGATTCGCCGCGAAGCATGTAAAGTCTACCTTGTAAATGCGCTGTAATCAATCAGGATCATATCGAATGAATGGCGCATTCACAGGGCTCCCTGGTGATTCGCCGCGAAGCATGTAAAGTCTACCATCGGCAAATTCAGGTTACAAGCCGTTTCCATACCGGCGACCCCTTCACAGGCGCATGATAACCACATGTGCACATGATCTGCCACATGTGCACATGATCTGCCACTTGCGGCGACACGATTCGTATGGTATATTATAGGTGGCCCGTGAACATACGGTATGGATTGATTCATTTTCTTACAGCCCCTCCTTATTCTTGGAGCGTTGCGCCGGGGAAGGATTCATTCCAAATATTGAATAAGGAGGTATATTCACAATGGCTGACAAGACACTCACATGCAAGGACTGCAACACGGCGTTCATCTTCACCGAAGGCGAGCAGGCCTTCTACAAGGAAAAGGGTTTCGAGAACGAGCCCCAGCGTTGCCCCGATTGCCGTCGTGCCCGCAAACAACAGCGGAACAACAACAATTACGGTGGCGGAAGCAGATGGTAAACACATTCGGGCCGTCAAACAGTACGGCGCCGGCATGCAGCCTCATTTGACTTGACCAGGCGGAAAGGAGGGCGAAAGCCCTCCTTTTTTCTGTTCGCGGATATTTGGACCCCATGATGTGAATGCGTCAGCGCATGATTTCCGATAGTTCAGGAAAGGTTTTGAATTCCGATTTGTTCACAGGAATCGTGGATGCCCCTGCCGGCTTCCATGGATGCCGGGACATTGAGGATCCGCTGGTTGCCGGAACCCCTGAAACGAAGCAGCAGATTTCGCCTTGACAAGATGAACGGGCCATCCACAAGCAGGTCGAGGGCGCCAAGGAGGGCTTTCCATCCGGGATGCACCCCTGTGTCTTCCATGCCGTCGAACAATTCCTCAAAAGTGTATCCCGAATAGGCCATGACATGGAGACCCGCCATTTTGGCCGCAACTGCCAGGGCAGCGCACCCTTCCGCCTGCTGGAACGGCTCGCCTCCGCTCAGGGTAAGCCCATCCAGGAGCGGGTTTGCCGACGCCATTCGCATGATCTCGCCCACACTCTTTTCTTCTCCGCCCTCGAACGGCTGCAGGTGGCCATTATGGCAGCCCGGACAGGCATGGCTGCAGCCCTGGACAAAGACAGTCATCCGGATGCCGGGACCATCCACGATGGATTCACGGACAATTCCCCCTACCTGAAGATGCTGCATGCCCCGCTCCCCCGCTGTCAAGTTGCAAGTCGTGATCGATCTCCGAAATGCACCGCAGCTGCATGAATGTTCTTTTGTACCGCACCGCAGCTGCATGAATGTTCTTGTGTACCGCACCGCAGTTCCATGATTGTTCTTGCGCACCGCACGCACGCACGTGATTGATCTTCCGAATCATTTGAATCCATTGCGAATCCACGGGTTCATGACGCAGTTTCCATGGAGGCACCGGAACTACTTCGAAACGAAGTGCTTCACGCGATCCCGCTCTTCTGCCCTTTTCGCATTGTTGAAATGATCGAGGGAGCCCACAAGGTACCCCGTGATGCGGCGGATGCGCACAAAGCGGATGGAGCCTTCTTCCCGGCCGCAGGAAGGGCATGTGTTCCCGATGATGCCGGTGTATCCGCAGACCGGATCGCGGTCTACCGGATGGTTGATGGATCCGTAACCCATGCCGGCCTCTTTCATGGCTCGCACGATTTTTTCAAATGCCTCGAGATTCTGGCTCGGATCCCCGTCCAGTTCCACATAGCTGATGTGGCCGGCATTTGTCAGCTCGTGGTAGGGTGCCTCGATGCGGATTTTATCGAAAGCGCCGATTTCATGATAGACGGGAACGTGGAAACTGTTGGTGTAATAATCCCGGTCAGTCACATCCTTTATGGAACCGAACAATGCGCGGTCATACTTCACAAAACGGCCGGAAGATCCTTCTGCGGGGGTCGCGATCAGTGAAAAGTTCAGTTTGTGCTGCCTGGCTGCGTCATCCATGCGTTTGCGCATGTACCCGACAACCTCCAGGCCGAGGTTCTGCGCTTCCACCGATTCGCCGTGATGCTTCCCGGTCAGTGCCTTGAGGCATTCGGCAAGCCCGATGAACCCCATGGTGAGGGTGCCGTGCTTTATGACCTCCCTTATTTCATCATCCCAGCCAAGTTTTTCCGAATCCATCCAAATACCCTGGCCCATCAGGAATGGAAAATTCTTGACCTTTTTCCTGGCTTGTATTTCGAACCGCTCCAGCAGCTGGCTTATGACCAGATCAATCTTCTTGTCCAGCTCGTCGAAAAATATGGTTATGTTCTTATTGCTTCGCAGTCCGATGCGCGGAAGATTGATTGTGGTGAAACTGAGGTTCCCCCGGCCGAATATGGTTTCCCGCTCCGGGTCGTGCACATTGCCGATGACTCGTGTCCGGCATCCCATGTATGAAATTTCAGTCTCCGGCCTGCCCGGACGGTAATACTTCAAATTGAAGGGCGCATCCTGAAATGCGAAATTGGGGAACAGGCGTTTCGCGCTGACCCTGCACGCCAACTTGAAAAGATCGTAGTTGGGTTCCCCCGCATTGTAATTGATGCCTTCCTTCACACGGAAAATATGGATGGGGAAAATGGCGGTTTCGCCGTTCCCGAGACCGGCTTCGGAAGCCAGAAGTACGTTGCGGATGACCATGCGCCCTTCCGGCGACGTATCCGTGCCGTAGTTGATGGAGCTGAAGGGGATCTGCGCCCCGGCGCGGCTGTGCATGGTGTTGAGGTTGTGCACGAAGGCCTCCATGGCCTGGAAGGTGCTGCGTTCCGTTTCAAGCAGTGCCTTGCGCGTCGCGAACAACCGGGCCTTGTAAAAGACTTCCGCACCCGCAATCGGGAGCAGGCGGTCAGATTCGGCACCCAGGTACGCCTCGGATGTTTCCAGCGCCGGCAGCAGCCCTTCCGCCGCCATTTCATCAAATGCCGCCGGGACGCCCGCTTCCATGGCTTCAAACCGGCCGTCCGGCTCGCAAAGCAGTTCGAGCGCCTTCACGAAGTTCTGCCGATACAGG
>CAZFWQ010000444.1:0-3102 GCA_964522755.1 uncultured Oscillospiraceae bacterium
AAATACGATTTTCCTGAAAAACTCATCTTCTCTGGATGCATGGCAATTGTAGTTTCTCGCTACTTTCCCGATCATGATGCCGGATCTCAACGAAGGTACCGAAGAGCACTTCCCGCTGTCCCGCAAATCCCTTATGAAATTCACAATCTTGTCGGCGTCTTCATAGCTGATGTCAGCTCTTGAACGAACGATCTCCCTTTCGGTCTCAGCGTCCATATATCCCATGTCAATGCTGATCATCCTGTCCAGAAGCGCATCCTGCACCGAATGCACGCCAACATACTCCACGGAGTTGCTTGTAAAAATCATCTTGAAGTTCGGATGAACCTTCAAATACCTGTCCACGTTCATCGAGCTTGATGTTTCGAGGACTTTCTCTTCGAGAACGCTCAGCAGGATATTGTTCGTCTCCGGCCTTGAGCGCGTGAATTCGTCATATATCAATGTGAAGCCGTTTCTGCACGCGACAGTCAATTGATTGTCGACCCATCTTTTTTGATAGTCATCCACGGTTTTCAGCACGGTATGGATGAAATTATCAACTACCTTTTCACGCCTGTAACCTGATTCCGAACCAACCAGGTCGGAAGAGGTGTATTCATCATTGCCATGGATGATGGTGACAGGTGAATCAAAACTCGCAGCAACATGCATGGCGAGCGTTGTTTTACCGGTTCCTGCCGGACCCCTCAAATGCACGGGGTAGCCAGCGTTCAAGTACCTGATGGCCCTGTTGGCCAAATCCTTGATATAAGGGGTTGATACAAAAGAGTTCTGTTTCTTGAGCCTTACCGCCACCACTTCACCAAATGGTTCATCCGCACCCATTATCCCTGGTCCTCCTATTCGTTGGAATTCAGGTCGCTCCGTTCTCTCAGCAGAAGTCGCTTGAAACCGAGAACATCGCCTGACAAACTGATTTCAAGCTCATACAAACCCACAATGTCGGTTTTGCCGAACTTTCTCACATACTCCGATTCTTCTATCACTTCAATTTTAGAAACCCATTTGTCCTCGTCTTTTTGAAGCTTCACAATCTTTCCCGGATTCCGAAAGTTTTCACTGATGAAGTCAGTTACGACTTTTTTGATCTGAATGAAATCCATCAATATGACCTCCCTTCCAAATTTCCAGCTGGAACATCACAGTCATGAATTATTTCCAAGGAACAGGCTGATATTCCGATACGCCTCTTTTATCGCGGCGGTCAGCTTTGCTCTGTTATCCCAATCACTTTCCGCATTCAACGAATTGAACAAAAAGAGAATTTCATCGATGTATCGCTTCATCTGTTCAAACTGTACGGCATCCCCGCCATTTGCCTGGGGACTGATCAGGTCCAAGGTCTTTTTTAAAGTAATGAGCGCACTCACTATGCCCTCAGGCATTTCTGCAATTTGATCCTTTTTTTCATCACAAGGAGCCGATGGCGTTTTCTGATTCAAATCCTTGAGATTGCCAATCAGCTCTTTACTTTTCATCTCTTCATCAGGAAGGCTCTCTTCCATATCTTCCAAAATTTCATACAGTTCGGATAACTTGCGTCCTTCATCGCTCATATCGCCATCTCCCGCATTCGATGGGCCCATGCTGCCGACAACATGATCCAGTTCATTCAACGATCAGCTGCGACGCAATATCATGCGACGTAATATTTATTCCTGTATTTTCTGACCATGCCTTTGCCAATCATGTCGATCACCAACGCCTGGACATCGAAGCCATCATCAATCAAGTGCACGGTTTCAGACAATTCACTCATTTTCATTCCATTTGCGGCATCTGATATGAGCGCAAGGACCTTCTGCTCCATTTCTGAATTATCGATGCCTGCTTCAGTGCTTGGTTCAGTGATTGTTTCAGTGCCCATGTCTGTGCTCGGTTCATTGATAGCCTCAATACTTGCCATGGTGCTTGTTTCGTTGATAATCGTTTGTTCCGCTAGAAGTATTTCATCTGTTGGGCTTTGAACGGGACAATATTCAACACTGGCTGCATCATGAATATCTCCCGACAAAAGATCGTCGGGACAGTCTCCATTATTTGGAATCTCTCCCGACAATTCTGTTGGAACCTCAACAGGCAAATCTGTCGGAATTGCTTCCACCAGTTCTGTCAGAGCCTCATCAGATAATTCAGCACTTATTGTTTTAATGCTAGGAACAAATGCAATGGAAGTGTCTATCTCTTTACTTATGGGTTTTATTTTTTTTTTTGCCGTTCCCAGCCATTCGGCTTTTGCGCCGGCAACATCTGCGGCAAGAGCCATGCGGTCTGCCTTATGGGCACCCAGCGAGGCTTTTGTGGAATTTCTCAGGTTGTTCATGAAATCATTGCGAAACTGCTTCGTATTCGCACCCATGCTGCTGCGATTGCTGCAGCTGTCTGCAAGGAAGGAGTGGATGTTGTCTCTCAATGCTTTCATATCCTGGAGTCTGGTACTGATGTCCTTGTTTTTGTTATTCATGCGGTTGTTATGGTTGACAGTAAGGAAAGTGTTGATGTTGTCACTTAGCGCTTTCATATCCTGCAACCTGGTATTGATATCAGTGTTCCGTTGTTTCATGCGGTTGCTTTTATAAGAGCCAATCATGGACGCGACAGAATGCTTCCTGTTTTTCGAACCCGTTGCGACTTCATGCTTGAATTGATGCATGGAACTGGTTAAACTCATTGCGATACCTCCTGACATTTGATATAGTCTTTAGGAGCATGAAGAAGGCGAATTCTTCATGCTCCTAAAGCAAAGTGCGGAGCAAAAACAATTAGCTTGATTACGCGGCGGGTGCGGCAGCAGTGGCGGTGAGGCCGACAGCTTCGGCATACTTCAGATATGTTTCTACGGAAGCGATGACCAACCTTAATTCAATTGCGAGAATCTCGATACCAACCAATGAAACCCTTGCCCACAAGTCAACTACGATACCTTTGTCCAAGATTCTGTCGATAACTTCAACCAGACTTGATGATGCGTTCGTTTTTTCTACTGCCATGATATCCCCTCTCCTAAATAGATATTTGGATGTAACTTATGGCCTTAAAGTTACTCCATGTGTAATGTGGCACTCAGCTATAATGTCACAATGCTTCATATATACCTCA
>CAZFWQ010000445.1:0-3097 GCA_964522755.1 uncultured Oscillospiraceae bacterium
GGACAGAGCCAGGTCGAACTCCGTCATTGCATCCTTATAAACTGTTTGTTCCTGTGCTTTCGCGTTTCCCTTGTAGAGCTTCACGCCGGCGTCATAGATCTGCTTCACAGCCCTGGGCTTGACATCTGTGTTGATGGCGATGATTTCATCCTGGATATCCGCGGGAATGACCAATCCCTGATAATCCTTCTCGATTTTCATGATGACATCGCGGTAGCTGCCTGCCGAAACCATTACGCGCAACTCGCCGAGGCGTTTCACCCAAAGCTTGTATGATTCCATCTCATCTTTGAGTGTCTGTTGAATCTTGTTCGCATTTTCCAGATCCTGTGAAGCTGCGGAGAGGTCCTCCTTCAGCGAATCATTTTCCTTCTGCAGCGCGTCCAGACTCGGCTGCAGATCCGGCTGCTCCTGCGTGATTTCAACCAGCGGTTTTCCCGGCGCAAGCAATATCCATGCAGCTCCCGCAAGCAGTACGCCAATCAGAAATCCGGCAACGTATTTCAATACCCATGGTCCGTTGCTTTCCGGTGACAGCCCCTTTGCCAGCCAGGCGGGAAGTGCCCTGCCCATGCGGCTTCGGGACCGGTGGCGGTTGCGGGCGTCGGGGTATGCCTCGGGCACTATGCCGTCAAGACGGTCCAGGTAATCCTTGGAGCGGATGCCGCTGTCGTCTGCCTTCACAATCTGTTCAAACAAGACGCGGGCTTTTTCTTCTTCACCCTGCCGGATATGACACAAGCCCAACAAGTTCATGGCCTCGAAGAAACCCGGATACACGGCAATGGCCTTGCGCAGCGCGATGATCGCCATGTCGTCGTTGCCGCTGCCGATATCCCCGATGGCCTTGTTGTACATGGTGAGAGCGGTTCGGACGTCATCGGGTATCCCTCCCGATTTCTGCTCAAGGTTTTTGAGGTCGATGGGTGCAAACCTGGACAGTTCTTCCTCGAGTTTGATCATGCCGTCCTCCATCTTTCCAAAATGACCCGCTTGAGCCCGCCCATGTAAAAGATGGAACCAACGGCTGCCAGAACCCCCTCTGCAGGCGTGTCTGCAAGCCCCGTTTCCAGTGCCGCCTCCATTGTATCACTTTTCACAACTCTGCAACATCTGCGGGATGCGATTGCGTACAGGTCCTGAAGAAGCATGGCCCTCGGCGAATCAGGCCGGATCAGGATGAACCGGTCCGCAATGGGCGAAAGCAGCTCGATCATTCCCGCTACATCCTTGTCCCTCATGGCTCCGAAAATGATTGAAGCCTTCTTTTCCGGATACACCCGCCGGAATGTATCGACAAAAGAAGCTATTCCGTCGGGATTGTGCGCGCTGTCAAGAACGATGGGAGGCCGGCCGGCAAATACTTCAAAACGGCAAGGCCAAACAGCCTTTCGGATGCCGGCGTGCATGATGCCGGGTGTCAGCACGGGGTCGGCTTCCTCCCACAATGTGCCAGGCGACGGAATGTCATCCATCCCCGCATCGCATTGACTGCCGAGTGGTGACGCCCGTTTTGCATCTTCCCTGAACATGAGTTTCAGCGCCGACAGTGCCAAGACGGCATTCCCCGCCTGATGAACGCCGGGAAGTGTCGTGCGGAACTGCCCGAGACCGGCGATGGAAAAAGTCGTTCCCTGTTCATCAACGCATTCCACGCGGACATCCTGCGCATTGAGGACGGTCAGGGACGCGCCCGCCTCACAGGCCTCCTGCGCTATGACACGGGCGGCTTCCTCCGACTGCGGCCATGATATGACATCAGACCCCTGACGGATGATTCCGGCTTTGTGCCAGGCAATTTCCCGTAGTGTTTCCCCAAGAAAAAGGACATGGTCCAGGCTGATCTTCGTGAGGACGGCCACATTCCGCCCCCTGTAGGCATTGGTCGTATCAAATCTGCCGCCCATGCAGGTTTCCAGTATCACTGCAGTGCAATGCCGGAGATGGAAAAGCAGGAATGCCATGGCTGCGTATATTTCATATTCCGTAGGAAGCCCAGGTTCCCCGATCATGCCTTCTGACGCAAAAAACACCGTTCCGGCGAGATCGGCAAACATTTCATGGGATATGGGTTCCCCGTTTATGCGGAACATCTCGCAGGGATCCGTCAGCCATGGGGATGTGAACAGGCCGGTGAGATGACCGGCCTCACGCAGGACGGATTCCAAAAACGCGCATGTTGAACCTTTTCCGTTCGTGCCTGCCACATGTACAATGCGAAGGCCATCCTCGGGATTCCCCAGAATGGTCAGCAGGCGGCTGATGCGGGACAAACCCGGCCGGATTCCCCTGGTTTTCGATTCCCCCAGCCAAAGCAGGGCTTCATCATATGTCATTGCGTCCAACTCCGCCAAATAATCAGGCACCGTGGCAATTCTTGTACTTTTTCCCGCTGCCGCACGGGCAGGGATTGTTGCGGCCGACCTTCGTGATTTCCCGCTTCTTCGGCTGTTTGGGTGTATCGTCCCCATGGGAGGCGGCTATGGGCTCGGCGACCTGCTCCCGTTTCACGGATACGTTTTCCTGCCGCAGGCGGAGCAGGGTTTTTACCGTATCCTCCTGGACGTTCTTTATCATCTCGTCAAACATGTCAAAACCTTCGCGCTTGTATGCGACAACCGGATCGTTCTGACCGTAGGCACGCAGGCCGATGCCCAGTTTCAGCTGCTCCATGGAATCGATGTGGTCCATCCACTTTTCATCCACGACCTTCAGCAGCACACGACGCTCAAGTTCCCGCATCACGTCGCCGCCGAAGGATTCTTCCTGATGCTCATAGGAAAGGTGGGCATGTTCGGAAATAAGTTCCTTGAGCTCCTCGGAATTGAATCTTTCCAAGTCTACCTTGTCCCGTGTCAGGATGGATGCGAACGTTCCATCCGGCAGGACTGATCGCCCGAAAAGACTGTCTATGTATGCCGTGAGGGAAGGCCAGTCCCAGTTGTCAGCATGAGGGCTCTCCTTGCAGTACATGCCCACGAGGCCGTCCAGAAGGTTCTCCATCATCTTGACGACATTGTCCCTGATATTGTCGCCGTTAAGTACTTTCGCGCGCTCGCCGTAAATGATCTCGCGCTGTTTGTTCATGACGTCGTCG
>CAZFWQ010000446.1:0-3094 GCA_964522755.1 uncultured Oscillospiraceae bacterium
GAGTTGGCCACGAGAATCCAATAGGCCGAGAGGTTGCTGCCGAGTGCCACCAGCCAGATGCTCAGCAGGTGGACTTTCTTCGGAGTCTTGTCGCGCCCGAATATCCAGATGCCAAGGAAAGTCGATTCCAGAAAAAAGGTGGCCAGTGCCTCAATGGCAAGCGGCGCACCGAAGATGTCTCCGACGAACCTTGAATAGCCGGACCAGTTCATGCCGAACTGGAACTCCTGGACGATGCCCGTTACAACCCCCATCGCGAAGTTGATCAGAAACAGGTGGCCGAAGAAAGTGGCCAGTTTCCTGTAGGCTTCCTCTTTTTTCCGATAGGCCATTGTTTCAAAGAAGGCTATGAAAATGGACAAGCCAAGTGTCAGCGGCACGAACAGGAAGTGGTAGAGGGTTGTTGCCGCAAACTGCAGACGGGACAGGATGACAACCTCATTCATGTTTTTTTCGGACGGTCAGACCGTCCCCCTCCCTTTCTGTTCATCATTGAATATCATGGTCATATCCACGCGCTGAAATGATTCCAGGCAGACGGTACAGGCATTTGCTCCAACAAGGCCCGCGCCTCATCCCTATAACGGCCGATGTGCTCCGGGAAGGAAAACATCGAATCCACGCCTGCATCCCCATCCGCTTCATCATCACGCAGCTGGTAGATCATGCCGAGTGCCGTGCCCAATTCAGCTGCCTTTGCCGTCAGTTCGCTCCCTGCTCCGGACAGGCGGGCGGATTCCCGGCATGTCATTTTCACAAGCGAAGCAGTTTTCAGCCCTATCACCCCCAGATACCCTGATATCGGCATGAACCGGCCGCGCCACTGCTGCTGCAGCATTTCACCCACGCACATGTCCTGCGCCGTATCGAGCATGGCGGTGAATACTTCGGCATCCGCCTCTTTCATGGCCATCCTGAACGCCTGTATATAGTATATGTTTCCAGACAGAATAGCCTGCTTGTCCCCGTGAACCTTGTAAAGCGCGGGCTGGCCCCTTCGGGTTTCGCTTCCGGAGTCAAATCACCATCTGTCAGCACCCTGGACCTCCGGAAAAAGGATAAATGGCCTCCGGATTGTCCCTGTCTACTCCGCGTTTGTCGTCAAAATAGTCGTTGATGAAGTTGGAGCCAGTATGAATCAGCATCACGCCGACAAGGGAGAGGAAAAAGGTAAGAAAATTGAACATGCGTAGCTCTGAATACGCCAGCACCCCTCCAAGGACAACGGGCAGCCGGCTGGCACCCATCACATATATCCTCGATGCCTTGATCCACCTTCTCATGTTTGCCCCACTAGGTGAATTTTGGCTTGGCGGCTGTTGACACGGCGCACGGACTTGAGCGAAGCGGGAAGCGTTTTCGGCAGGCAGCTGTACTCTTCGATTCGCAGGCCACGCTGTCGCTTAAGCCTTCGTTATCATCAACGGCTGACCAAGCCAAAAATCGCTTCAGTGATGCGGTGTCTACAGCCGCCTGCCGAAAACACCTCACAAGATGATTGAATGCCTGGAGCCGCATCAGCGGGTGTACTGCAAGGCAAACCGGAAGGCGCAGCCACATTCCGGGCGGCCACATCTCCCTGGGCAGCCGCGAAGTTCACGTCCCGGTGCATGGCGCGTGAACTGCACTTCCAAGCCTAGAAAAACGCTTCTTCCAACATGGCGCACAAGCAATGATAAATGGGCAGATGCCGCTCCTGAACATCAGCCGTGCAGATTCCGGGCGCCTTCATCGTCACGTCGCACAGCGCATCGAGTTTGCCGGAGGAAGGCCCGGTCAGGGCGAGGGTCCTCATGCCGATGGCTTTTGCGGTCTCGGCTGCAAGGACCACATTGGCCGAATTTCCTGATGTGCTGATGCCAAGGAATACATCGGCCTTCGTGCCAAATCCCAGGACTTGCTGCGCAAACACCGTGCGTGGGTCGACATCATTGGAAAACGCGGTTGACAATGCAGTGTGATGGGTCAGGGCAATGGCGGGCAACGCACCCTGCAGCCTATGGGCAAGATCTCCGAAAACAGCCGCAGCCTCTGCCTTGAGCGGTCTTTGCTTGTAGAATCCCTTCATCAGCTCACCGACGATGTGGTCGGCATCGGCCGCGCTGCCGCCGTTTCCGCAAATCAGGAGTTTTCCCCCGCCCTTGTATGCGTCGGAAAGGATATCATAGGCCTGCCTGATATCGTCATGAAGATGCGCCAGATCGGGATATCGTTCCACCAGGCGCTCCAGGTGCCGGATCACCGCCGGCTTCGGTTCCGGCCGCACTTCCGTCCGCAGCCCCAATCCATGGCAAGCAACAAGGACCGCCGCATAATCGCCCAATTGTTCTCCCAGCAAGGCTGGCAACACCTCGCAGGCTGCGCTGGCATGGATGAGGGCTTCCCGTCCGATGGCCCGCTCCATGGCCGGCCGCAGAAAATGCCCGCAACGGGTGAAAATGCTTCCAATGATGATTCGGGCGGGATTCAGGATGTCAATCAGCACGCTGACGGCGGCGCCAAGGTGATCGCCCGCGAGTGAAAACACTTCCAGCGCATCAGGGTCACCGCGTTCCGCATATTCCGACAGAACCTTCACATTCAGCGCTTCCAACGCCAACCCGTCTGCCATCCACCTTGGGGTCCGGCCTTCCCGCATCCGCGATTCCGTCAGCGCTCGGGCTTGTTTCGCAATGCCGCCCCCGCTGCAGAACCCTTCCATGGAACCTGCCTTCCCATAACCGACAGGGCCATCTGCTTCCAGACGAACATGGCCGACTTCCCCGCCCATGTCCGAATTACCCCGGACCAGTCTGCCTTCTGCTATGATGCCGGCTCCGAACCCGGTTCCCATGGTCAGGAACACCATGTCGTCCGTCCCGCGGCCCGCACCCAGTTTCCACTCCGCCAAGGCGCATGCGTTGGCGTCATTCTGCAGAAAGGACGGCACCTGAAATGCCTCCTCAAGCATTTGAACAAGGGGTACCTGATCCCATCCGGGCAAATTGGGCGGAGACAGGACCATTCCCCTCCGACTGTCCAGCGGGCCGCCGCAACTGGCGCCGATCCCGGCCAGGTCTGCCGCATTCAGGCCGTTTCTGCGCAGGATGTCGCG